>ONXS01000030.1 GCA_900321855.1 uncultured Eubacteriales bacterium
ATGAACTGCTTCTGCTTTTTGTCGTTTTCTTCCACAAATACATGACTTGCAAGACTCACTTTTGGCTGATAATAACTGAATTTATATACTGTCATTCGATCATCACCAGCATATACTCGCTCAAGGTCATCATCCATATATTCCACATGCATAATCATATGTCCTGCAATTTTATTGTCATTGACTGTGAGCCAGTTATCATCTTCATCCAATTCTGATTTATAAAATACCAGTGCCTCTTCAAATCCTTCCGGAACGTTAATCTGTAAAATGTAAGTCTCACCTTTTTGTAACTTGACATTATGGAACTGAAAATCATTAAATGAATCATTTTTGACATCGGAATAACGCAATACTGCTGTTCCAAGAATTGTGTCCTCATCATCTGTCATAATAGAGGCAACCAGTTTTCCTTGAGTTCTATAAGTTGTTCCAAGTGTTCCAAGCAAGAGGCGGATATTATAAATATCTGATCTCTGTGCAACAAACTCCTGCTTTATCTCCGAGCCTGCCGGTATCAGCTCGGTTGTGTTATATTTATTGAGTTCACTGCTGTATACCTGTACATTTGGAACCGGATTTCCCACCAGATATTTGACACCAAGATACCTCAGAAGATTAAAATTATCAATTCTCTCAAAGCTAACTCTGGTTGCAGATGGATAACAATCTTCATAAATACTGGTATAATATTCCATAATATCAGGATTCGTAGCTATAAAATCGTGCATACGAATATCATTGACACCATAGTAAACTCCTGAATTTGCCATCAGTTTCCACTCTCCAATTCCCACATACCTCTCATAATTTTGCGTGTGTTCCTGAAGATATTGAATGGTATCTGTAGGTTTTGGAATAATCGTTGCATCTTTGCTGATGAGTGGAAAATACTCTCTTGCAAAACTTGTCATATCAAAAATCACAACCAATAAACTCAAATATAAGAAAATCTTCTTTCCGCCATACACAAACAGACAGAACAAAGCTACTAAAATTAATGCGACATAGACCGCTTTCTTATAATATCCGGAATAATCGGTGTATTCGCGATATGCTATGTTTTTTCCAACGCCATCTTTTAATGTTACAATCTTATAAGATGCCAGACTCAGCACCGTCACTGTCCACAAAAATACGATGAACAGCGAATAAATCTTATGCCTGTAATATTCTCTGTTTTTTAATACATCATCGATATTAATACCAAGCAGCATCGACATCGTAAACATCAGTGTTGTGATATTTCTATACTTAAACGATGTATTAATCATAGGCATCTTTGTATAGATAACATTAAATACACCTGTAAATATAAGCAGAAATAGAATCAATGTTGAAAGTCCGTAAAAGTAAACCTGCTTTTTTTCTTTTCTGTTAAAAAATGTGAGTGGAAGTGTAATTACAGCCATAATTCCACAATAAAGTGTGGACTCATTGATATGCTTAGGCAGTCCGTTTCTGAAATATGGATAAATAAATGTTCTCATATATTCCACATTCAGAGAAGAATATGCCTGAAATCCTCTTGACTCTGCATATCCATTACTTCCAACACTTCGGACAAGTGAAATTGTGTACGGAAGTGTAAGTCCTACTCCAAGCAGAATTCCCACTCCAAACAAGACATACACAATCATTATTTTTTTCTTATCTGCCCAATAAGTACGAATTGTTCTAAATAACACATAAAATCCCAGTAAATATGTGAAATAAGCCGCAAACGTAGGCATACCCGCCACATACATAATAAATATAGTGACAGCAAGCATCAGTGCATATTTCAATTTTACCTTCTGAATCAGCTTATCTGCAAACAAAAATGCAAACGGAGCAAATGCAGCTACATCTGAATGTCCCCAGCCAAGCCAGACAACCATTGTTGCAGAAAACATATAAGTAACACCCGCAATTCCTGCCGCCAGCGAACTGCTCTTATATTGTTTCATCAGCAGAAATATTCCAAGAAATGCCACAAAAAATTCAACCGTGACTTTAATTCCCACTGCTGCCTCCATTGGGAGTTTATACAAATAGTTGAGTGGATAGAGTATATAGGCATAACTCTGTGTTGTTCCAAGCCCTATCTTGTTATTCCAGCCATCAAATCCTCCATCCTTAAAAATCGAATACAATGCCGGATACTCTGAGTCCTCAATATCAGTAAATCTCGGTCCCTCATATTTTACTCCGTCCCATGACCACGGCTCTACCATGTACATATGCGATGCAAATGAAATCTGGTAATTATCAAATATAATATCCGAATAAAGATATAAGACAAGAAATACCGTTGCAATCATCCACAATATTGCTTTTTTTCCATAATACACTGTCTTTTTCAACGCTGCACTCCTTTTATCTCGCTGTAGAATTTTTAATTTCAAGAATTTTATCTGCCAAAGCCTTTGAATCTCCCATCTTTACGAAATATCTCAGTTCATCTTCGTGATAAAGTTCTCTTGTTGCACTGTTGTCTCCAAGAATCATCTTCTTGCCCATTGCCTCATAAATATATGCTTTACCCGGAATTGTTCTCTTAGCTTTCATAATATCTTTGTTAAAATGACCAGCCAGACAGAGGTCCGAATAACTGATATATGTCGCCAAATCTTCCTGTGATAACCAGTGAATGTATTCAATGTTATCAGACTGAGTTTTCTTGATGCTGTCCCTGACCGGTCCGATAAAATAAAAATGAATATCTTTCTCTTTTTTCAAAAGTTCCATCGCCTGCATGATAACTTCAACTCCCTGAAGAGGAAGAACGGAACCAAAGTATAGGACAATAAATTTATCTTTTAATTTTTCAGGTTTTATCTGCTCTCTCTCATAATAAATACTCGTATCTGCTTTTAAATATAATGTCTCAATTTTTTCTCTCTTTACACCAAATTCTCTCGAAAAATAATCTCCGTGTGCCTTTGTGTCACTGATAATGTAATCTGCTCTTCGGATACATTTTTTGTCGAGCCACATACAGAGTTTTCCGGCAATACTGTCTGCCTTGAATTTTTTTCTGTCATTTACCATTGTGTCATAAACAGAGATAAAGAAATCCATCACAACTTCCTTTTTTCTCATCTTAAATTTAAAAAGCGGTAAAATGAGCTGTGGTGCAAATCCGATAAATACTGTATCATAGGATTTCACACTGCGAAACAAGAGCTTTCCGTATACTTTTAACAGTCTCTTAGGATAGCTTTTTCCCTTAAATCCAATGATGTCCAGCGATTTTGCCTCTTGTTCAATCAGCTCCATCTCCTGTGTATTTCTCAGATAATCCAGATTTTTAGTTGTTATAAATAATACTTTTTTATTATGAAACGAATACATACTCTCACCTGTTTTCACTTTCTCTCTTAATTGCCACTACAATTAATGCAATGCAGTATAATGTCAGGAATGTCAGCATCGCAAGAAAAAATATACACAATGCAAACAGTCCATTCCCTGTAAGAATTTTTTTACCAAATAAAAATAAAATCAGTGCCGTAATAGAATATCCGTAAATCATGAATTTCTGATACCTGACTGTTGTCACAACCATGATAAACAGATTCTGAAGTGCGATGATTCCGCCGGCAAGCATAAATACAATCAGATAATGATTGTATGATTTTAAACTTACGCCATAAATCATTCCAAGAATTGGTCCTCCAATAAAACTTCCAACCAGTGTAATAACTAAATCAATGATAAGAACCACAAGACTGAAATTGATGATGGTCTTTACAAATTTTTTCACATCTCTCGTAATCCACATCTCACCAAGTCTCTTCAAATATGGCTGAAAAATAAAGGTTGCCAAAAGTGCAATGACAAATACAGGCATAAAGACAATGTTAAATCTCGTCTGTACCTCATCACTTACAATGGTATCTATGATATATTTTGGCGCATTTGCAATATACATATTCAGACACATACAGATACAGAGCGGCAGACATTCGATTAATACTCTCTTCACACTGCCCTTTCCTGCTGATTTTCCGTCATCTCGAAATGATTGAAATGCGATTGTGTTCAAAAATATAGCAACTAACACTGTAATTCCAAGATTGAGTATTGTTGTAAAAATCAAATTTTTTGTGACAATATAGGTAATTCCATATCCCAGCACAAAAATAAACAATCTCACACCAAGAACTCTGCCTGCAACATCAAGTCGTCCCTTCTGCTGTATTCTTCCATGAAACACATCTTCAAAGGACTCTACTGCTTTTACCATACAGATACCCACAACCACAATTGCCTTTGTAGCAGAGTAGGAATGATTCATCACATTATATCCCACATATAAAAAGATGCTCACAAACATAAAGACCATTGAGGCATATCTCGCCCTCAAATAGTCTCTAAATTTACACTGTTCCTGTACATCTGTCACCTGATACTGTCTGACACCATATTTTCCCACATTGAGTACAAGATTTCCGATGGCATACGCCATGACGAAAATACTTGAGTCGGTATCTGTACCAGTTCTTGTTATTAATAAGAGCAATACCATCGTCTGAAACGAGTTCATCATTGCTGAGAACGCGTTCCAGAAAAAAGTATTTCTCTTGATATTTTTGTCGTTTAATAAAAATTTACTTATCATTTTTTTCTGTATCTCTATCGTAATCAAGTTTTCTTGCGTGGTACTGCACATCTTCTAAGATCTTACGGTTTTTAGCAATCAAGTCAGCCATAAGTCCCATGACAAAAGTCATAAATCCCATCATCATGAGAGTGCTTCCAAGTAGTAGAGACTGCATATGCCCTGCGCTGTTTCCACCGAAGAAGTATACGAGGTATCTGATATCAATTCCAAGACCAACGAGAAATGGAATGACTGCAAGAATTGTAAATGTCTTGAGTGGAGAATACATCAGATATGCTCTCAAAATTGTGAGCATGGATTTCTTTACATATCCCATCATACTGTTAAACAGTCTCGATGGTCTTAACTCTCCATTCGTTCTGATAGGAACGGATGTCTGTGCAATTTTCTCTCTTCCAGCCTGAACGATTGTCTCTAATGTATAGGTGTACTCATTTGTGACATTTAATCTCAAAGCCGCCTCTCTGCTAAATGCTCGGAAACCACTTGGCGCATCTGGAATATCAGAATTGGACGCCTTGCGAACAACGTAACTTCCAAAGTGCTGTAATTTCTTCTTCACAAATGAGAAGTGCTCTGTCTGGTCAATTGGTCTTTCACCAATCACAATATCTGTCTTTCCCTCAAGAATTGGTTTTACCAGCTTTTCAATATCCTCTGCCACATACTGATTATCTGCATCCGTATTGACAATGATGTCTGCACCGTTTCTAAGACACGCGTCAAGACCTGCCATAAATCCCTTTGCAAGTCCTTTGTTTCTTCTGAAATTGACCACATAGTTGACACCCCATTTTTTTGCAACCTCAACTGTGTTGTCTTTTGAGCCGTCATTGATGATTAAATACTCAATCTCATCAATTCCGTCAATATGCTTTGGTAAATCATTTAAGGCAATCTCTAATGTCTCTGCCTCATTATAACATGGTACCTGAATTATTAATTTCATTTTTTATCTCCAATCCAACTTTGTGTTTGTAATTAATCCAATGTAAATGGTGCGATGGTAACAGGGAAATTCTTATTGTAATAAGGATCACCTGTCTTTAAAATCTTATCTCCCCATCTGTCTTGGAATTTCTTTACCTCACCGTCAAATCTAGCTTGCTTTTCTGGTGTGTCTTCATAACCTCTTGACTTTGACTCATAGTGATACCAGAGTGCAAACGCATCATAGACAACTAAGTATCCCTTTTCTCTGACTCTCAGACAGAAGTCCACATCATTACATGCCACAACAAACTGCTCATCAAGTCCGCCGACCTCGTCAAAGATTTCTCTTGACACCATCAGACATGCGGCTGTCACTGCACTGTAATTACAGTTGATTCTCGCCCTTACCATATATCCATAATCATCTTTTGGCAGACCATTGAATACATGTCCGGCATAACCTCCAAATCCGATGACCACACCTGCATGCTGAATCGTATTGTCCTCATAGAGAAGTTTTGCTCCGACAATGCCGACATCTTTTCTCATACAAATTCCGAGCATATCACGGATTGCATCTTTTGCGATGACCTCTGTATCGTTGTTTAATAATAAGATATATTCTCCAGTTGCAGCTTCTTTTATACCATAATTGTTAATTGCTGAGTAGTTGAAGATGCCGTCCCATACCACAAGCTTGATGCAGTCGTATTTTTTCTGAATCTTGTCATAGTATTCAAAGGTTTCCTTCTCTGTACTATTATTTTCAACAATTACAATCTCAATATTTTCATAATCATTCACTTCCATCAGTGACTTGATACATGTATCAAGAATTTTGACCTGATCTTTATTTGGAATAATAATCGAAACCTTTGGATTTCCCGGTGTCGCATATCTTGTTCGGTACATTCCCCAGAGGTCCATCATCTCTACCTCTGCCTCAATTCCCATACGGTCAAGATGTGCCTGAATCGCATTTTTTCCATGCTCATAGCAGTACATCTTTGCAGCAGGATTTTCAGCCACAGAACCGAGCGTAATTCTCCAGTGATATAAAATCATAGGGATGTGCTCAATAACCTTTGCGTTCTCGATACAGCGGAACATCAAATCATAATCCTGTGAGCCGTCAAACTCACTTCGGAAACCTCCAATTTTATCTACAATCGACTTTCTGCACACAAAGAAATGTGTGATGTAGTTGTGTGAGCGGAATAAATCGATACTGAAATCCGGTTTAAAATTCGGATCCAGATACAGCGATAAATCATCTGATACCTTGTCCTCATCCGTATAAACAATATCTGTCTCCTTGTTCTGCAGCACTTTCACAACTTCAAACAATGCGTTTGGTGTCAGCAAATCATCATGGTCAAGCAATCCGATATAATCACCTGTTGCAAGCTCCAATGCCTTGTTTGTGTTTCCGGCAATTCCATAATTGTCATCTAAGTATTTTACAACAATTCTCTTATCCATTGCCGCATATTCATTTAAATGTTTCTCAAGCTCTTCATTTCCCTGACTTCCGTCTGCGATACAGAGTTCCCAGTTGCTGTAAGACTGAGCTCTCACTGAGTCAACCATCTCATGCAACAACTTGATTGGTGTGTTATAGGTCGGAACAATAATACTGATTTTTGGATTATATTCAAACTTGTAATTTCTCTGCTCTTCCAATTCCTCTTCTGTAACTTTATGTCTCATAAACCAGTCATGGTAATGATTTTCATTTGCAAACGAGGTGAGCATCTTCTCCTTCAGACCTTTAAATCCATTGTGAGAGACGTAACTGACTGCTTTTTTGACATTTTTCAAATTTGTATGTGTCACAATCTGTTTAAACACAAGTTTTTTATATGCCCTCTGATTTCTTGCGAGATATTTTTTTATATTAACCTGTTTTGTCTCATTTTCTCCGTCAGTCATAACAACAGTTGTATCTTCGCTCTCACTGTGATATTTTAACTCAAAACCACACTTGACATCTTTTCCCTCAAGCTCCGGAATATCTCCCAAATCACTTCTCATAATTCTCGTAACTTCAGACTCAATCTCATTGCCCTCGGCATCCTTGACAATAAAATCGACCTCTTCACCATATCTTGTGAGATATGCCCATCCAATGATTCTCCTGTCGTATCCGTTCTCTCCTTCTGAGATGACATTGTCAATGTAATATACAATTTCACATTTGTGAAAAATCTGTTTGATTCTCTTCTGACTCAGCGGAATTTCCTGTTTGATGTCTCCGGCAATAAACTCAATTTTGAACGACTTTACATCTATTCTATCCTCTAACGGAAAACTGAGTTTAAATCCGGTATTTTCGTCTTTTAATCTGTTTTTATAGGCCTTTTTTACGTCTTTTCTGGAAACTTCTTTATATTTTGCGTGAATATCTTCTCCATTGACATAGATTCTGACATCATCTACTTTTTTATCTCCACAAAAAGCCCATCCCGTCAGTTTGATATTTCTTTTATTCTCAACTATTTTCTGACTGACATTTTCTATATTAAATTTAATCTTCATAATCCGATTCCCTCTCATTACAGTACATCTGCGAAATGTTTCTCTAATTTCTTAAATACTGTTGATCCAACTAATAATAACAATACTGCCAATACCCAGAAATACATCGTCTGTCCTGTCTTTTCAAAGAACCACACCTTGTTATACAGGGCATCTCTGTATCCATCTGTAACGTAAAACATTGGATTTAATTTCATAATTGCTCTGAATTTTGGTGGCAATATGCCAATACTGTACATGATTGGTGTCAGCCACATACCGAACTGCAACATAATATTTACAATCTGGCTCAAATCCCTAAAGAAGATAACAATTGAAGATGTGATATAGGCAAGTCCAAGTACAAGCATCGTTGTACAGAGTGAATAGTACACAATCTGTACTGCATATATGGTAAGTGGAATTCCATTTATTAAATACATGGAAATTGCAATTACCACAAAGAATAAATGCACATACAATGCTGACATAATTTTTACCATTGGCAAAATGTTAATCTTAAATACAACCTTCTTTACAAGGTAAGAATACTCAAGCAAACTGTTGGTTGCGTTCATCAGTGCCTCACTTAAAAAGAACCACGGAACGATACCTGCCACCAGCCAGAGTACATAAGGTACATTCTCCACAGGAACGGATTTGAATCCAACCTGAAATACAAACACATAGATAATTACAGTTACAATTGGCTGAACAAACGCCCATACAACTCCGAGATTAGAACCCGCATATCTCATCTTGAAATCACTCTTTGACAATTCAAAGATTAATCTTCTGTTTGAGATAATATCTCTCAGCCAACTAAGCATCAATTTTACTTTACCGGCAAGTCGGAATACAATCAGAGCAACAAGTACAGAAACAATGATATAAATGATATTCATCACGTTTCCATTTTTTGTTTTCAAATCTTCCACTGCCGATGTCAAATCGTATAAGATATAGGATTTATCCGGCTGGACATCTACTGTAATATCATTGCCTTTTTTCTCAATATCAACACCATTTGCTCTCTCATACTTTGATAAATCAAGTGATAAGGTACAAAACAGTGATTTAATTTTTGCATCTGATAATTTTACTCTGTTTTCAATCTGTCCGCCATTTTCCGGATTGTTAAATGCGAGCTGGATTGACTTGTATTCTTCCTTCATAGGAATTTCAATATCTCTCTTCTCGCCCTCACCAAAGATGGCTGCCACTTCCTGTGTGCCATAAAAGGTTGTATTGGTATCTGTGTTATAGTACAGGTGCATCTCTTCCATCTGACTATATTTGATGTTTAACTTCAAAGAATATTCGTTTAATTTGCCCGGTTTAATTGTGAAAAATCCGCACATACAGATTGCAAACACAATCAGGCTGACCAAAAGTCTTTTTATTATTTTCATGTTACTTTACCTTCCAACTGTGATTTAATACGACAATGCCCTCTGCAATGTAATCCATCTTGACAAAAAATGTCTTGATTTTTGACTTATAATCAATCGGCACTGTTGCAGTTTTATCAAATAATGCGATGTCAAAATAGTAATTTCCACCTGTCAGGTTAAATCTCTCATAATTTAACTCAATCGTGTTCTCACCGAGTTTCCACGGAACATCGACAGAATCAAGCAGCGTGTTTAATCCACAGATATATTTATTATCGATACTTCGAATCGCAACACCCACTACCGGCTTTTCTACATCTAAATCATAGACCTGATATTTTACTTTCACGGTAATATCCTCGCCATGCGTAAGTTCTTCCACAATATTTCCATTTTTATCGAAAATATCGACACCCTTGACCTCACCAATCTGAGTGACAGGTGCTGACACAATCTCTTCCTCTTCGATTTCAACGGTATCTTTGTTCTTTATTTTCTCATAATACTCTTCTAAAGTTAGCTCACTCTTTAAGAAGTCCATATATCTGTCTGTTACTTCATCTGTATTTCCGTCCATAATTAACTTACCATTGTTAATCCAGATGGCTCTCTTACAGAATCTCTTAATGGAGTTAATGTCATGACTTACAAACAGTACCGTCTTTCCTGCCTTCATGAAATCCGTAAACTTGTCCATACATTTTAACTGGAATCTTGTATCTCCAACGGCAAGTGCCTCATCGACAATCAGTATATCTGGGTCTACATTGATGGCAACTGCAAATGCAAGTCGCACAAACATACCACTGGAATATGTCTTTACCGGCTGATAGATGTGGTCGCCAATATCTGCAAATGCGATAATGTCATCTAACTTCTTCTCCATCTCTTCTCTCGGAATATTCATAATCGTTCCATTTAAAAAGATATTCTCAATTCCATTAAACTCCTGATTAAAACCAGCTCCGAGTTCCAACAGAGCGGATATTTTTCCATTAATATCAATACTTCCCGATGTCTGATTCAATACACCGGTAAGAATTTTAAGCAAGGTCGACTTTCCGGAACCATTTCTACCAATAATACCAACTGTCTCACCCTCGACAATGTCAAATGTCAGTCCGTCTAAAGCATAAAAATCTTTGGAATATTTTGATTTGTTATGGCTGAAAGCCTCTTTTAATCTGTCAGATGGTTTGGCATACATTTTATATACTTTTGTCAAATCTTCTGCATGAACAACTACTTTACTCATCTTAACTTCCTCTATCTATTTTTTTAATCTGAATTTTTCTGTGTTATTTTTCTGAACACTCTCCGATTTCAATTCGTCATATTTCTTTCTGATTTTAGAATTTTCTTCTCTTAATTTTTCAATTTCTTCTTTTAATGCAGTCTCTTCTTCTGCATGTCTTGTTTCTGTCTGCACTGCCTTTTCATTCAATACATCAACGATTGTATTCATCTTCTTAATAAGAAGTGAATCTGCACACAAAATATCGTAATCTACAATAATCTCAGGCTGTTCAAACTGACGAATCTGTTCTGTATTAAACAGGAACATCGGATCTCCCGTCTCAAATACATAAATATTATCAAATCTGTGTTCTGCATTGCAGCCAAAATCTGTAATTACCTCTTCGCTCTCTCCGTGTCTTACACTAAAGCAGTTCACTTTGATGACTGCCGAGGTATTAATTGGATCGAAACGGAGTGTGGTGCAGTCTGGTTCTACCGAAATTCCCATTCTGTGATTGGCAGCACCAAGATTTAAAAATCTCTTATCTGCGTGTTCCTCATTCATTCCAGTGCCATTATCTTTATATATCTGTGCCCAGAAAGAGTTATAATATGGATTTAACAAGTTCTGCTCTTCTGTTATATATTCTTTACCTTTTTTTAACTCATATACAAACTGGTAAACGGAACCATATTTTCTTGAATTCCAGAATTCCGGACTAATCCCCTCTACATCATAGATGGAATTTGGAATTTCCGTCTTTCCGGCTTCACAGTAAGTTCCAAAGCGTTTACATGGATACAAATCACACTCTTTTATCATGTTCTCTAAACTTTCCTGTGTAAAGAAGTGAATATGTGTATTATCTAACAATCCCACATTTGTGTAATTCAGCCTGTTGTTCATCAAATCAATCAAAACAGAGTTATGTCCCATATTTGGAACAGAAATAATCACACTTCCGTTCTGTTTTAACAATAATTTTGATTTTGCAAGTACGGTCTTTGGATTTCTCAGATGTTCTAACACATCTGCAAATAATATATAATCAAATCGAAGGTCACCATATCGGTCAAACCATTCCATATTTTCAACATCGCCAACTACTAGGTCTTTTCCATACTGCAATGCCTCTTTGCCCGCCTCTTCATCAATTTCAGCGAGATATACATCACAGTTTAACTGTTGCTTTAAATATTTGGTAAGTCTCCCGTTTGCCGGTCCAAATTCTAAAATAACAGAATTTCTCTTTATTTGCTCTAGCATCAATAGCAATGAATTGTTATTTACCAATTCCAAGTCAAAGTTATACTTCACAATCTACCTCCTTGTACATAATTGCCCCTCGTGCATCTAGCAGATTATAACACTCTAATAATTATCTGTAAAGTAACATATTTAAAACTTTTGTAATATTTTACCAGTTTTATATCCCAGCAATTTAAATCCGGAACTCAGCACCAAGTCTGGAATACGGTACCATTTTCCCTGTTTGATAAAATATTGGGCTGCTGATTTTACCATTCGAATTCCCTCGCTCTCTGATTTTACATTCTCAAAGATGTAAGCAAACTGTCGCTGATTTTTTCCAATCTCCCGATTTCTCTTAAACTGCTGAAGATAGCTGTAATTGTGTGAGTGAATGACTCTGGCACGACTTGCATAATATACCTTGCCTCCTGATTGAATCACCTTATAGGCAAAAATTGTATCTTCATTAAAGTCCGTCTTTGGGAACTGCTCAAGTTCATAAAATTTATCTCTTCTATATACAGAGCACACATCAGAACAAAAAATGGCTTTAATCCCCATCGTCTCCAAATCTTTTTCTGATTTTTCAATATCTCTGTCCGGATAATTAAAGTTTCTGATATATTTTTCCACATCTCTGCAGTTTTTATTAGGAAGTTGTCTCCCGTATACAAGATAAACCTGTTCATCTTTCAATGGTTTTATCAACTCTATCAGACAGACTCACGCCATAATTTCTTGTAAGTCCGTGATTAAATTCTTCCTTACAAATATGATGGACTTCTACATTATCGAAGTCCATCACTAATTCATCATCAAACTTATTTTTATCTGTATTAATAATTATGATTTTATGAATCGGATATGTCTGTGCCTGCAATCTTTTTAACAGGCTGCGAAAGTTTTTATCTGGTGCGTAAGTAGGTATTATGACATCAATTGTCTGTTTAGTCCTCATAAATCTCCTTTATTACATCAACCACCATATTTACATACTTCTCACATTTTTCATCAGAGTCTGCTTCTACCATAACTCGGATGAGTGGCTCTGTTCCACTTGGTCTGAGCAATAATCTTCCCTCATCTCCAAGTTCTTCTGCAACCTTTGCCTCTATATCCTTTAATTTCTGATTATTCATCACTTCATCCTTGTCTTTTACGTTTACATTGACAAGGAGCTGTGGATAAATTTTCAAATCTCTCATAAGTTCACTCAGAGTCTGTTTACTCTCTATCATCGCCTCCATAATCTTGAGTGATGTTAAAATTCCATCTCCTGTTGTCGCATGTTTGCTGAAAATAATATGTCCGGACTGCTCACCGCCGAGACAGTGTCCGTTTGTGACCATATTTTCATATACATATTTGTCTCCAACGGCTGTCTTTTCGTACTCAATGCCCTTTTCGTCAAGCGCCTTGTAAAGACCAATATTTGACATCACTGTTGTGACAACTTTATTATTATTTAACTGTCCGTGTTCTTTCATATATACACCACAGACATACATAATGGCATCGCCATCCACAATATTTCCATGTTCATCCACCGCAAGACATCTGTCTGCATCACCGTCATAGGCAAATCCGACATCCACTTGATTCTCTTTTACAAATTTTGCAAGATTCTCAATATGTGTAGAACCACAGTTGTTGTTTATGTTTGTTCCATCTGGCTCATTTGCAATGACAAGTGTCTTTGCTCCAAGTGCATCAAAAACATTTTTCGCAATCGCAGAAGAACTTCCGTTAGAACAGTCAAGTGCGACTGTTTTGTCTTTAAAGGATCTTGTTGCAATGGAAATCAAATAGCCGATATAGCGATTTCTTCCCATAGCATAATCGACTGTCTTGCCAATATTCTCACGTTTTGCAAGTGGAATCTCTTCTGACTTTCCATCAATGTAATCTTCAATGAGATTCTCAACTTCAGCCTCTAACTTCTTGCCCTGTCCGTTGATAATCTTGATTCCGTTGTCATAATACGGATTGTGACTGGCTGAAATCATAATTCCCACATCAAAACCGTCTGTTCTGACCACATAAGAAACACTTGGTGTTGTCGTCACATGCAAAAGATACACATCCGCACCAGATGCCGTGAGTCCTGCAACTAACGCATACTCAAACATATAGCTGCTTCTTCTTGTATCTTTTCCAATGACTACTTTTGCCTTGTGGTCTTTCGAATAATACCATCCAAGATACCTTCCAACTTTAAACGCATGCTCCACTGTGAGGTCTACATTTGCCTCTCCTCTAAATCCATCTGTTCCAAAATACCTTCCCATTGTTCTAAAATCTCCTTTTTTGGTTTTCATGCTATGAGCGATTCAACTGATTCATCATCAAAGTCACACTCATTCACCATATTCTAAATATTCTTTAATTCGCTCCAAAGCGTCTGCCTCGTCCTCTCCATCGCAGGTGATGAGAACTTCATCTCCAAATTTCACACCTGCTGCGAGAACTCCAAGAAAACTCTTTAAATCGACCACCTTTGTCTCTGTTTTCATTGTGATTTTTGAATCAAAGCCCATTGCAATCTCTGTAATTTTTCCAGCCGGTCTGAAATGCAATCCATATACGACTCTGACTTTTACCTTCTCTTCTCTCAATAAGCTCACACCTCTTTATCGTTATATTTGCGTATTCATCACTGAGCAGGGGCGGCTGTTGTCGTCTCTGGCTGCTGTGCTACTGTATTGTTTACCATATTGACATTAATTCTGACTTCCTGTAAATAATTGAGTCCGTCCGCCAACTGTTTAAAATGTACAATCAGTTCGTTTCTGCCCTCCACAGTGTTAGCCAAATCCACATATGGTTCTAAATCTGTGACGTTAAATCCGTCAATACTTTTCTGTAGTCCGACAATGGTAACGTCAACGCTCTTTTCTTCAATTTCAGCACTATAACCTGCTGGAACATTTCTCTTGTCAATTTCGCTGACCGGAATCGTAAATGTACTTGTCTGCAACTGTTCAATCTTTGCAGTAATTCGAATTGTGGCATCACTGTCACTATACAAATACACACCCTCTGGAAGTAATCCGGCTACATCTGCATCTACACTCATATCAGAAGTCGCACCTGAAATATTGAGCAATTCAGCAGGTAACTGTATACTCTCCACCTGTGCCGCAGACGGTCCTGAAATTCGGAGTGTCGTCTTATCACTTGTCAAATCCACCAGTTCGTATCCATTGGCAACATCTCCCGTAGATCCAATCTTTACCGGCACTTCACGAACCTGATAAATATCTGCATGGTATTCCGCTGATGTCACCGACATGGTCAAATCCTTCAAATCGCTGATTTCAGCTCCATTTGATGAGTAACATTTTAGTTCAATATTCTTTGTAAAGCTCTCTACCCGACCATCCAAATCAACTTTGACTCCAATCGAACTGATTCTGTTTACAACAGATTCCGGAGCTTTTACCGTTACTTTCTCCGGCGATACAGTTTCTTTTGTCAGAGAATAGGAATTTGACACTTTTCCTGAAGGAACAATACTGATGTCAAAGTTTTTCTCAATAATATCCTCAACATCGAGTTTCATCGTTCTTGTCTTCTGTGAAATCTCACAATCTCTCTCATACTTCGAATTTCTGAAAGACACATAAATTGGGACAGCATTTACACTTGACATTTCGCTAAATGGTGCCTGCGCATAAAAATCCTCTATTGTCATATTGTCCACCATTGATCTTGGACCTTTTACCGTAATGGAAACAACATTTCCCGTCTTGATACTGTACACCTGATTGTTATCGGTAATAATATTCTCGTCCAGAACTGTTACCTGAATTCCTGAAAATGATCTCGTAACGTCCGGATCATCAATATTGACAACTATAATCCATAAAGCAATTGCACATATCAGGGATATAATTTTCACACCGATATTATTTATTAATATCTTTTTTATTGCGTTCACTATGCTTTCTTCCCTTCCATATCTTAAACTTCTTTGTATTATCGATTGTTCTGTTCTGTAATTTTTCCAGTTTCTCTCTCAGTTCATCACTGTCCACATTTCTCTGCAAGCTCCCTCTGTAAGCCAGAGAAATCTTTCCCGTCTCTTCCGACACAATAATCGTCAAACTGTCCGTCACCTCACTCACACCAACTCCGGCGCGATGTCTCGTTCCAAGTTCTTTGCTGAGCTGCATATTATCAGACAGCGGAAGATAACAGGTTGCTGATACAATTCTGTCTCCACGAATGATGACTGCACCATCGTGAAGTGGTGTGTTATGTTCAAAAATATTAATCAGTAATTGATTGCTGATTTCCGCATCAATATCAATTCCAGTTCTCTCATATTCACCAAGATTGATTTCATTTTCAATTACCATTAATGCTCCTGTCTTGTGTTTTGCGAGTTCAACACTTGCCTTTACAAGCTCATTGACTGTTCGGGTTGAAAAACGCTCCTTGATATTCTTCGAATCATCAAAGCCTATCACCCCATTGAAAATTTTCTTTCGAGCCAGTTGTTCTAAAGCCTTTCTAAATTCCGGCTGAAAGACAACAATTAATGAAATAATTCCAACGCTAAAGATTCTGTTTGCAAGCCATAAAATTGTTGTAAGATTAAAAATTGTAGCTAAGATTACAAAAAAGAATAACATCAGAATACCTTTTAACAGCATCCACGCTCTTGTATTTTTTATCCACATCAGTATTTCATACACCAGAAATGTCAGAATCAGTATCTCTACTGCATCTGTTATCGTAAACTTTGGAATTGCCAGATACCCCGAAACAAATGATTTTAAATTTTGCACTACGTTCATAGCTAAATCACTTCCTTACAACATAAAGTTTTATTTTGTTCCACTCTTTTTTACATTGATATGTTTTACTTTCACATCTCTCTTGGCAACCTTGAGTTTCGGAACTGCCTTGACATAATAATAGTAATCGTCATCTTCAAACTGTACATACTCTGTACCGGAATAGTCAACGGCAAGAATGAATACATTTACTATCATACTAATCAGAATGGATAAAATTGTAAATACAATTATCATCCACAATTTAAAATTCCCCTGTACTTCGAGGAGATACATACTAAACAATACAAGCATTGCCTCAATTGAGCCACCTGAAATAATTGCAATCATCGGTGCGTTATCAATAGAAAGTCTCTTAATTCCATAAGTAATGAGTGCTGCGATTGCAAAGGCAACTATGAGTACAATCATCTCCTTATTCTGAACCAAATCAGAAATAAATGCACCAATTCTCTCTATCCCTGAGCCTCCAAGTCCGTTGGCAATTAAAACTGCCTCATTCCCGCCATATTGCAGCATATAAAATATAATGGTTCCAAATATCATCCCAACAATGGCGACAGGCTCCCATGCGATACCAATTAGGATTGGCATCAAAAATGGCATTTTCAAAAAGAATAATACAGGCATTGCCAGTACAATGAATCCATGTTCTGACGAAAAACGGAAGAACAGGAAATACATCACAAGAAATACCAGTAATACCACAAGGGCGATTTCAGGTGAAATGCTGTACATATTAACAAGTACAATCACCGTGTAAATTACTACCACAATTCCGGTAGCCAGTACGGAAGAAAGTGCTGAAATCAATACCAATACTGCCGGATTATTCAAAGTTGTATTAAATCCAACATAATGATTCATAATTAATAATGCAATCAGTGTAAATATAAATTTTAATATTGGTTTTATGATAACAGAATGTTCACTGTATAACTTTCTCATGTTTTCTTTAATATTTAGAAGTGTCGTCATCGGTGTCTTTTCCTCCTAATTTTAATTCACTCTTCATCTTTTCCTCTCTCTTATACATCATATGTAACTCTTTCAAATCATCTGCATATTTTTTATTTTTCTCCTGCATATGAATATAGTGCATAGATGCAACCATATATGTAATCAGCATATAAATAATAAATACTACCACATAGATGACCAGAATACGAACAGCAAGATTTACCAGTTTTATACTGATGAGTTCATTGACAAAACTCTCTGCATCATTTAATACAACGAGTGCTACTGCTATGAGATATGCAAGAGTAATCGCTACTGCTGACTTGATTAAATTTAAGCTGACGTAATCGCCTTTATTATATTTATGAGATTTGATTGCTTTTTTGCCTTCACTTTGCTCATATAAAGCCAGCTTGGTCATCAATTTAATTTTCTCTTCGTTTAGCATCATAAATCCTTTCATTTTTATTATCTAATATCTTGATACCGATGGCAAAAGTACGAGTTTTTACCCTTGTATCATATCATGTCATTATATCATACATATTTCAATTTATGCATTATTTTAACCATAAAAAAACAAAAGATAAGGAAGATTTTTTTCCTCATCTTTTGTCTTGTTTTATTTTTTATTTAATTCTACTTTTTTGCTTTTCCAAATCTCAGCCAGCATATAAATAACAATGGCAGGATTGAGAAACACATCCAGCCGATAAACATCTGCTTGCTCTGTTCCTTGAACATCTCATAATATCCAATCAGATAAATTGCCACTACAAGTAATGGTAAAATATAGGACAGATAGAATTTACTCAATTTATTATTAGGGAACTTTAATCCGTCTCCGAGGTCTGCCTCTTTGATGAAGTTGTCCCAGCCAAATCCATTTTTGCTCACGCAGAATAACAGATAAATTACGGAACCAAGTGGCAACAGGTTGTTTGACACAAGGAAGTCCTCCAAATCAAGCACTCCTGTACCTGCACCAAGTGGCTGGAATCCTGCAAGTTTGTTAAATCCAAATGCACATGGTGCAGATAAAATAATAATTGCAAAAATATTTACAATAACAGCTTTTAATCTGCTCATCTTCCAGAGGTC
Source organism: uncultured Eubacteriales bacterium (assembly GCA_900321855.1). GTDB lineage: Bacteria > Bacillota > Clostridia > Lachnospirales > Lachnospiraceae > Bovifimicola. The sequence goes on from ONXS01000030.1 coordinate 18,808, forward strand.
CATTGCAAATGAAATAATATTTTCAAATACTGCTACAACCGTAGATAATGCCGCAAATGACATGAAGAGGAAGAACAGTGTTCCCCACACCTGTCCAAATGGCATCTGGTTAAATACTGTTGGAAGTGTGATAAATAAAAGTGATGGACCTGCATTAGGAGAAACTCCATATGCAAAACACGCAGGAATAATAATCATTCCAGCCATCAGTGCAACAAACGTATCAATACAGATGATACTTACCGCTTCTCCCGAAAGCGATCTGTCTTTATCAAGATAACTTCCAAAGATTGCCATAGCACCAATACCACAGCTCAATGTGAAGAAAGCCTGATTCATCGCACTGTAAATTACATTTCCAAGACCTACTTTTTTGACATTTTCAATACTTGGAACAAGATAAAATCTCACACCTTCTCCGGAACCCTTTAATGTAACGGAATGTACTGCAAGAACAACAATGAGTATCAAAAGACAAACCATCATAATCTTGGTAATTTTCTCAACACCCTTCTGAACTCCAAGAGAACAGATTGCAAATGCGATTAAAATTGCCACAACTGCCCAGCCGAGCATCAACCAGCCATTGCCGAGCATTTCACCAAATTTTCCACTCATGATTTCACCGATTTGTTCTTTTTGTTTGATTTTATCAGCAAAATCTCCGCGGATACTTCTAAAGCAGTAATACATCATCCAACCCGCTACAACTGTGTAAAACATCATAAGAAGATAGTTACCAGCCATTCCAAAGTATCCATAATGATGCCATCTTGCACCTGATTTTTCAAGTACCTTAAATGAAGTTGCACAGCTCTTCTGACTGGCTCTTCCTACCGAAAACTCAGCTACCATAATAGGAAAGCCGAGCAGTGCTAAAAATACAAGGTAGATTAAAATAAAAATCGCTCCACCATTCTGACCGCATATGTATGGGAATTTCCAGACATTACCAATACCTACGGCACAGCCCGCTGACACAAGAATAAAACCTATTCTTGAGCCAAATTTTTCTCTCTCTTTCATAATTCCTCCATGTTATATGTTACTTTTTACTTTTTTTATTCCGTCAAAAACAACCACTTGCTGCGTGTAAAGCGGATATTCGCAGGCTGCTTTGCTACTTGCTCATGAACGCAGGCTACTTTGCTTAAAGGAATAAATTTAAAATACCAAGTGACTGTAAGAATAAGACAAATAATAAAATTGGTGCTATAAACTTAACCATGACCTTATATAAGCCTTTTCTTCCCATCTTCTCGCCATTTTTCTCAACTTCGTTAATAACAAACTCTGGTTTGCAAATCCAACCAATCAGGATACATGTAACGATTGCAACGATTGGCATAAAAATGTTGTTACTGATGTAATCCATAATATCGAGAATCTGTGCATCTGCTCCATTTGGAAGTTTGATATTGAAGAACCACTTGTTATATCCAAGACAAACTGCAATTCCGGCAGCGAGTGCAATAATACCTTCTAAGATACATGCCTTAATTCTTGAAATTTTAAATTCATCCATGAAACTTGAAACAACTGCCTCCATAACGGATACACTACTTGTAATTGCTGCAAATAATACCATTGCAAAGAAAATTGCACCTACAACTGTTCCAATACTTCCCATTGCAGTAAATACCTGTGGAAGAATAACAAAAATAAGTCCGGGACCTGCCTTTTCCATTCCTGCATCACCGACAAATGTAAATACAGCCGGAATAATCATAACTCCTGCGAGAAATGCGATTGCTGTATCAAAAATCTCAATCTGATTGATAGATTTTGCCATCTTTACATCATCTTTCATATAAGAACCATAGGCAATCATAATACCCATAGCAACACTTAAACTATAAAAAAGCTGGCCCATAGCATCTACGATGACCTGAATAAACTTCTTAACTGTCATTCCGTCAAAATTTGGAATTACAAGTTTCTTCAATCCCTCGATACCAGTTCTTGTCACATCTCCATCTGTGTGCTTGAGTGTCAATGAGAAAATTGAAATTCCAATAATCATAAGTACCAAGATTGGCATAATTACTTTTGAGAATGATTCAATTCCCTTATTTACACCTAAAATAACGACAAGTGCAGATACTCCGAGGAATACCACAAAGAAAATAATTGGCTCATACTGTCTTGAAATATAACTTCCAAAATATGTATCCTGTGCCATCACTTTTGCCTTTCCTGTCGAAAAGCCAACAAAGTATTTTAATACCCATCCGCCAATTACACAGTAATATGGCATAATAATTACTGGAATCAGACATGCAATAATTCCAAGTGGTCCAAATCCACGCTTAATCTTTCCATAAGCGGTAAGTGGACTCTGTTTTGTCTTTCTACCGATTGCCACCTCTGATGTGAGCAGGGTATAACCAAATGTGAGTGCAAGCACCAGATAGATGACAAGGAATAATCCTCCTCCATCTCTTGCTGCAAGTGTTGGAAATCTCCAAATGTTTCCAAGTCCTACTGCCGATCCTGCTGCTGCTAATACGAATCCAATGGAACCGCCAAAGGAATTTCGCTTTTCGCTGTGTTCTTTCGCTTTCATAACTACTCCTATATTTTTTAATTTTAAATTATGATTTATTCAGAACCAAGTTAAAAAATACTTCGTTCTAAACAGTTGCAATTTATAAAGTTTTTATAAATTATTTACTCATTATATTTCTTTTTGATTTTATTATCAACAAATTTTTCAAAATATTTTTTTAAAATTGCACTACAAGGCACTGCAAGTATCATTCCGGTAAAACCACTGAGTGCTCCTCCGACCAACAGGGCTATAATTACAAGCACCGGATGAATATCAATGTTTGAACCCAAAAGTCTTGGATTTACAACATTTCCATCAATGGTTTGAATGATAAATAAAATGAGCAGTGTAATTGCAAGTTTCTTAAAATCACCTTCCATGACACAGACAACACTTGTCGATGTATAGGCAACAAATGACCCCACATACGGAATCATATTTCCAAGTCCTGTGAAAATACCAATCAAAAGTGCATATTTGATATGAAGAACTGTGAGCGTGATAGAAACAGTGACCGCCATAAAAAATGCGTCAATCAACTGACCTCTGATGTAGCCGGAAAATACTGTGTTCACATCTTTAATAAACACCTTAAATCTTGCGTAGTTCTTTGGGGTATTAATCGCCTTGATGACACGTCCCCAATATTTTTTTAGTCCCTCGCCATCTGCCATAAAATAGATTGCAAAGATTATCGCAAAAATCAGATTCGTCAAAAATCCTGTCACACTCTTTACATAACCGACAAGGTTATCACCAAAACTATTTGCAATTTTCATCACATAATCTCCGGCAGATTCCAGCACATCATTTAATTCTACCGACTGCACATTGATACTCGCCAGTGCCTTATTGAGATTTTGTGCAAATTCGTTTGCTGTGTTCTGCATTTTCACTGCAAACGCATCAATATCCTTAAAACTGATGGTTGTCACCTCTTTGGCGATAGTTGACACCAGTACAGATAAAATCAAAAAAATCATTCCACCGACAATCAGACATGAAATCAAAACTGCGAGGTTTCTTGACTTCTTCTGCTGTCGATTTTTAAATAATTTCGTTTTGTGCAGTTCTTTTTTGACACCATCAATCTTCTTTTCCACAAAATTGACAAACGGATACATCAGATATGCAATAATAAATCCAACTGCGAGCGGTTTTAATATAATATCCGACCACTCCAAAACCATTTTGCCTGTATACAGAATATTTCCCATGTTCTGCAAAACAAGTATAAGCAGATAAATCATCAATACAGTAAATATCACATACATGGATATTTGAAGATATTTAAACTTCATATACTTTTTCAGGCGTTCCATTGATTTCTTATCATCTTTGGTATGCTTTGTTATTTCTTTTTCACTTTCCATTTTCTTTTTACACGATAACCTTTCTTCTTTTTTTATATTTCTTTTTCCTTCTCGGTTTCTGATTATGCTCTTTTCTGTATTCATTGATTTTGTCTGCCACAGTGGTGTAATCTCTCTCAAACAACTCATCTGTCATCTGCTGTTTTAACAATTCTCGTTCCACCGTATCTATGATTTTATCAATGACAAAGACCTTACTCTTGTACGCATATTTATACATATTGTTTTTTTCCTGAATATGTGCGAGTTCAAATCTCCACAAAAATGACATTTGACATCTCAGGGATACCTGTTTGTTTTTTTTCGGTTCCCGCATCATGTAAAAATCCACTCCGTTTTCTACCTCTTCCACTGAGATAATTCCCCAATAATCCGGCACATGTTCTCTAATGTGTGTGGCATGGGTACTTCCGACAACCACATAATTGTAATCGCCAAAGATGTCATAATCTTTTACCTGCCGCTCCAACCTCTGATAAGTATCTGCATCACTCTTTATTTCTATTCCAAAGAGATTTCCATCCGTAATCATAATGGCATCTGCGCGGGATTTTCCGATATTTTTTTCTTCAAATATTCTTATTTTGCCATACTTTTCTTCCAAAAAATCAAACAATGGCTCTCTAATATCCACATCTTTTAACATCTTTTACCTGCCACTCATTTTTTTATGTATATCTCTGAGTTCCTCTACCTCGTCACAGACTTCTTTTAAATTACATGTAGAACAATCCATAATCATTCCACTCAGGATATGGTCAATGGAATCCGTGATGTCCTCACATTTATCTGCAATTTCTTTTAATTTCGGATAAAATGGCTGTTCTCCGGTAATGAAAATTACTTTTACAGCCTCCACTCCTTCACATTCCAGATATTTGTCTGCAAATAACTTTCCAACCTCAAACAATGACATCTCCTGTTCTCTGGCATATTTTGAAACTCGAATAGGTTCCCTCTCCTTTGTCGAGGATATTCGTGTCATAAATCCATCAATATACATCTTGTATCTGAGATAAGACAACGTTCTGAGCTGTCTGTAGAAATCTGTCTCATTCAAGGACTGAATATATTCATCCCGAAAACGAACAAGGACAAATCTTGCATAGTCGGTGTCCTCCGAAATATCCTTTAAATCGCTGCCTATGAGCACTACTTCACTGTCATCGACCAGTTCCCTGCTCGTAGTTGTAATCATATCTGTAACTGCCTGATGAAATCCTCCTCCAAGCTCAAATGCCATGTCTGATTTTAAAATCAGCTTTTCTTTTTTTTGAATGGTTCGATTGGTCTGTATCGAGCCACAGGATTTCTTCACACATCTTTTCGGATTATCCATTTGTAATATTTCATATAATTCCCGAATTTGATTGTCAAATAATTCCATGAATTTTCTTCCTTTTATGAATTTTTATTCATCTGCTTTTCTTTCTCTTTTCTGGCATCTCTCTTTGCCTTTGAGCGGTCATAGTGCTTTGTCAGTGGTCCAATCATCTTCGCTGCCATCTTCATATCAAGATTGAAAAAATAGATGATGAGACTGAGCAAAAATAATACCACAAATACAATCGCTGCAACCATCAGTATTTTTAAAACTATCATATTTATTTCCAGCCTTTCTGTCTGGCAATCTCGGCAGCTCCGAGAGCTCCCATGAGCTGTGGGTCTATATCAAGGTCGACCACTTTTATTTTTAAGACCTTTTCAATCGCCTTTTTGAGTCCTGCATTTTTGGCACAGCCACCGGTCAGGGTAACAGAATCTGTGACTCCTGCTTTCTTTGCCATGACAAAACATCTCTTTGCAACTGACAATTCAATTCCCGCTGCAATTTCCTCCATTGGCTGTCCCTCACCGACAAGTGAGATGACTTCTGACTCTGCAAATACCGCACACTGTGAAGTGATTGGAATGACATTTTTCGCTGTCAGGGCAAGATTGGAAAATTCATCTAACGACATCTCAAAGGCTCTCGCCATCGACTCAAAAAATCGTCCTGTTCCCGCTGCACACTTGTCATTCATTGCAAAGTTTAAAACAGTTCCATCTGTGTCAATTGCGATACCCTTGACATCCTGTCCGCCAATATCAATAATTGCCTTTATATCTTTGTTTGTGGCATGCACACCCATTGCGTGACAGCTAATCTCTGAAATATTTTCATCTGCAAATGGAACCTTGTTTCTTCCGTATCCTGTTCCAATCAAATATGTTAAATCCTCTGCGGAATTCAAATCGGGCACCTGTGCAACAGCCTGATTTAGGGCATCTTTTGCACTGAGTACCGGATTAATTCTGCTCTTGTTTGTGACACTGGCTACGATTTTGCCAGATTCATCTATAATGACGCATTTTGTGTATGTGCTGCCTGCGTCACAGCCGCCGTAGTAGTTTGGCATATTATAATCCTTTCTTTAATTTTATCCGGGATATATGCCCTGTTTTTTGACCGCTCCCGCTTAGTTCAAACGTAACGGTACGTAAGGGAGCAGAAGACGCTCCCTAAGTACCGACGTTTTCAATGTCTGCAAAACAGGGCATATATCCCTCCTCTATAGTTTTTAATTATTCTTTTCATTTAAAAATATGTAATGTATTTCTTTCAGTATTTTTGTTAACTTTATATCATCTAATTTATTCAAGTATAGATGTCCTGCTTTTTTGACCGCTCCCGCTTTATGTAATAAGGTGTCTGCCCTTTCTACCAATTCAATGAGTCATCGAAGTCTTCCAAGGTTGGGTCGAGGGGTTCTTCTCTGAGGACGGTTCGCATATAGCGGTTGATTTCGGTTCTCATGTCTCTTCTTGAACCGTCTTGTGGCACCATGAGGTTATGGTTTACCCAGATTAAGTGTATGCCTCGTTTTCTGGCCTCTTCCTCGAACAGACCGTGATAACCGGACATGGATTTGCAGCCCATGTGGGCATACATGATGATGATGTCGCAGTTAAACATCTCGCAGTAGCGGAACAGTGCCTCTACTCCTGTCTCATATCCTCCATTGGAGCGATTTCTCATAATCATATTTTCGTATAAATATGCAAGGTCTAACATTGCCTGATGTTTGTCCGTTGTATTTACCATTTCAGTCGACACAAGGCTTAACATATCTGCGATTGGCAGTATTCCCCAGCAATTGATTAGCCATATCGGAAGTGCTGTGTAGTAGGCTGCCTGAACGCCCCAAGTGATTGCTCTGTGTCTGTGTTCTTTTGCGACCATCAATTTCTTTTCGTAGCCGTCAACAGCCATTTTTGTGAGATATTTGTCCATATCTAGAAACGCCTGATTTCTTCCGCCTGCTGCCTGATAGACACCATAGCGGTACAGGGCAAGTGTTACACCCATCATCTGCGGATAGTCTGTCTTTGAGATTTCCATCCACTCCAAAAATTCTTTTGTCTCATCATTAAAACGATTCATGCTCGCAAAAAATGCGTCCCAGTCAAAAGTCTCACCGGTATGCTCTTCTATGAAATGAATTGCATTGACGACCTCTTTCGCCGCATATTCCTGCACACTCTCCTGTCTGTGACGGATTGGTACGGCTAGCTGGAATGTTGGGATTTTAAAGGCTCTTGCCTCGATTCCATTTCCCATCAGACTTCCGTCACAGGTGGTATTACACTGTACGGCACAGCAGCCAATCAGCGGAAAATCATCTGCGAGCGCAACGCCCAATTCTGCTGCCGGCATTGGACACACATCGGACGGAACTCCGTACTCATGTGTCACATCGACATAATAAGTGACTCCGTCCTGTGCCATCATTGCACTTGTATACACAGATGGCACCTCAACAGACAGCCAAGTGAGGTTTGGAAATCCGCCCATCAGTGTACTCATCATATTTTCATCAAACAATACGATTTTTTTGTTTAATTTCTCATCATTTCCGATTGCTGGGTCTGCCCGAAACATCGTTCCCAACATTCCACAAATATCTGTCACAATAAGTCCCAGTGCATTGTGCGCCATTCGGAGCTGATTGCCTCTCATGCCCTCCGTGTGCCTGTCCATAAAATCTGGCAGTGCGAGATAATTAATCATCCAGCGGTATCTAAAAAAACCTTTGACATTGTTTGGCTTTAAGGTAAATCCAATCAGCGTTTTCCAGTATCCAAGCCATCTTCTGTAATCGTACCATGTATCCTTAAACCCACGCCACTCTCGTCTTTTTCGCGGCTTTTTTCCTGTATAAAACTGTCCAAGTGGTTCACTTCCCAATTGTTTTGACATAGTTTTGTTCCTTTCTATTATTCTAGTCCAAATATTTGCATTTGAACGCAGATACACAATCCCCCGCCTCTAAGACGCAAAGACGCAGGCTGGGAGTATCGTCAGCATATCATTTCCAGATTTTATATTTTCTGTATTCTTTATGCTTTTTCTGCATTTGCCTTCTTAATCTCCAGACTTTCCACAAATGCCTGCACTCTGGTTCTGAGCTGTCCTGATGTACCCACATTGTATGGTCGGTCTACCGACAATACAGGATACCCATATTCCTCTCTCATAATGTGAAATGCAGAGGCTCTCTCATATCCCCAGTAATCACAGAACTTCATCTGCTCATAAATCAGTCCGTCCGCATGATATTCCTTTGCAAGAAAGTCCACATAGGTATGGCGCTCATTAATTTTTGCAGTATTCATAAATCTCGGACATTTGCCCCATTCCAGATATGTCCTGCAAATCTGAAGTAACACATCTTCGGTATCGTTGAGCTTGATTTCACTTCTTCCCGGAAGTGAGCCAAAACAAAACCGGTCTGCAACCACAAGTGCTCCTGCGTCTTCGATTAATTTGATAAACATTGGGTCATCAATTTCCGAACCGACAAGTACGACTCTCGCGCGATAGTGAGGTTTTTCATCCACTTCTCTCGTCTTTAACTCTTCTACTGTCTCTCTGAGTTTATCTAAAATTAAATCCTTTGGACAGCAATAAGTTGCAAGACAAAATACTGCAAATTCGTATCCTGTAATTCTTGGATTTTTCTCTTTTCGATATTCTCCCATCTCAGAAATCAGTCTGCTCACCTCGTTTTGAAGTTCTACTGATTTTCTGAGTGCCTCGTCACTGGTATCAATCCCATAGACTTCTGACAGTGGTGTCAACACATGAATTCGCATCTGATTGACATAGTGTTCTAGTGCAGTCTCATCGTTTTTCATAGGGACATCGGAATAGGACACAAAAAATTTCTCTTTGTTGCAGAGATTTCCATGTTCAATGTTCTCGACACAGCGATTCATCTGTGCACACGCGTCAGGAGCAATGATACAGTCTAAGAACTCATATCCGCCCTCAATCGCTCGCTCTAAAATGGCTCTGCACGCCTCACAGAGCATACTGCTCAGATAATAAGACCCCATATCAAGAGAACCTGTTCTCGGAGCTCTAAGTCTCACAGAAAAGGTTCCGGGCAAATTAATCAAAGGCTCTGGAATTTGAAAACACACAGCTCCAATCGCTTTGTCTCCTCTGTTTTGCGCCTGTCTCACAAGGTCGTGGTTGACCTCTGTGAGCAATTTTTCAAAATAATATAAATGTTTTAAATCTTTCATTCTTCATTTCCAATCGTTTCATAATTTCTTCTGAACAAAAGTCATTCGGGCGAAATGCTTAAATTCCCATATGTTCCAGTGCTGTTTTCGCACCTTCTACAATGCCTGAATTTTCTGGGAGATAGAAGATATTTTCTCCTTTGATGTCATACTCTGCAAGGTTTCCATCATTTAAAATCGCTGCGACAATTTCCATATCCCCTACATTCATAAGTTCCACTACTTCTTTTGAAGGAATTCTGTTTGCAATCACGCCGACCTTTTCATACATCACGAGTTCATCTGCCACAGATTTGATGGTCTTGATAACCTCACAGCCTTTTTTTGACGCATCTGTGACTAAAAGTAAATGTGTCACCTTTTCCATGACACGTCTGTTAATCTGCTCAATTCCCGCCTCACCGTCAATTACAACATAGTCAAAGTTTGATGAGAGAATTGTGATGACTTCTTTTAAATATGTATTGATTTTACAGTAACAACCTGCGCTCTCTGGTCTTCCAATGGCAATAAATGCGTATCCGTCCTGCTCAGAAATGGCATCATAAATTTCATACTTTGCATCGCCGAGCAATTCCATTGCCGATTTTACATCTCCGTCCTCTACTGTACTGATGACTTCTTTTCGAATATCGTCAATGGTCTTCTTTACCTCAATATTTAATACAGTGGATAATCCCACTGCCGGGTCTGCATCAATTGCAAGAATTTTCTTGTCCGGATATTTGCGAACCAGTTCTTTTACAATGGCTCCGGCAAGGGAGGTCTTACCAACTCCGCCTTTTCCCGCTACTGCTACGATTTTTGTTTTGTTTTCCATTTCTGTTTGTCTCCTTTGTCACAGACCTGCCTTTCGACTGATTTTTGCCTGCCGCCTGTGAATTTTTATATTTGTCTGTTTTTTCATTCTGTGTGGTTTGGTTTCTGTGATTTGAATTTTCTATGTTCTTCCCTGCATGTTTTTGACTTCCCGTATTTGCTTTTCTGCCGGAATCTTTGGCTGTCTTGTTCTTTTTGCCTTCCTGTTTTCTCGCAATTGCACCCTGATAACCGGCATTTTTTCTCGGTGGAATCAGACACTCTTTCTCAAATCCAATCAAATCTTCCCTTCCCTCGCGGAGAAGTGCCTCTTTGACAAGGTCATAATTTTTCGGGTCGCGGTACTGAATTAACGCTCTCTGAAGTGCCTTCTCATGTGGTTCTCTTGCCACATAGACTTCTGTCATTGTGAGTGGGTCAATTCCCGTGTAATACATACAGGTCGATACGGTTCCCGGTGTCGGATAGAAATCCTGCACCTGCTCTGGCATATATCCGAGATTTCTCAGATACTCTGCGAGCGCAATCGCATCTTTTAATTTACTTCCGGGGTGTGAGGACATCAGATATGGAACGATATACTGGTCCATCTTCAACTCCTTGTTGACACGCTCAAATTCCTTGCAAAATTCATTGTAAATCTCTACCCCCGGTTTTCCCATTTTTGACAGCACATTGTTTGTGATGTGCTCTGGTGCCACACGGAGCTGTCCACTGACGTGATATTTACAGATTTCCTTTAAAAATGATTTGTCTTTATCTGCAACCACATAGTCAAAACGAAATCCTGAGCGGACAAACACCTTTTTGACCTTTGGCATCTTTCGAAGTTTGCGAAGTAATTCTATGTAATCCTTGTGGTCTACCTCTAAGTTCTGACATGGTTTTGGGTAGAGACATTTTTTATTGGTACACGCACCATATTTTAACTGCTTTTTGCAGGCTGGCTTTCGAAACTCCGCAGTCGGACCTCCAACATCGTGAATATACCCCTTGAAATCAGTGTCCTCGATACACTGTTTTGCCTCTTCTATAATATTCTCATGACTTCTCGCCTGAACAATTCTTCCCTCATGAAAAGTCAGTGCACAGAAATTGCACTCTCCGTAACAGCCTCTGTTTGAGGTCAGAGAGAATTTTATTTCCCGAATTGCCGGAATTCCACCATCTTTCTCATACATCGGATGATAATTTCTCATATATGGAAGTGAGTACACATCATCCATCTCCATCATGGAGAGCGGCTCAGATGCCGTGTTGACTACCACATACATCGCTCCGTCATAAGTCTCATACATCTTCTTTCCCGAAAATGGGTCTGTATTCTCGTACTGAATTTTAAAACTTTCCGCATATTTTCTCTTGTCTGATTTGATTTCTTCAAAATCAGGGAGTCTTACCGCATCTTCTACCAAAGAGGAATCTCTTGTCTTAAATACCGTCCCCTTGATATAGGTCAAGTCCTTGACCGCAATTCCCGCTGCCAGACCATCTGCAATTTCTACAATACTCTTCTCTCCCATACCATAAGAGATAATATCTGCTCCTGAATCTAAGAGAATGGACCTTCTCACCTTGTCTGACCAATAATCATAGTGTCCAAGTCTCCGAAGACTCGCCTCAAGTCCACCGATGATGATTGGAGTCTTTTTATAGGTTCTTCGAATCAGATTGCAGTACACAATGACCGCATAATCTGGTCGCTTTCCCATCACTCCACCCGGACTGTATGCGTCCTGATGTCTCCTCTTTTTCGATACCGTGTAGTGATTCACCATAGAATCCATGTTTCCCGAAGAAACCAAAAATCCAAGTCTTGGCTCTCCAAATACATTGATACTCTCTGGATTGTTGAAATCCGGCTGGGCAATAAAGCCAACCGTATAGCCAAATGACTCTAATACCCTTGTAATGACTGCGCTGCCAAAACTAGGATGATCTACATAGGCATCTCCACACACATATACAAAATCTAATTGTTCGATTCCCAAATCCAGCATATCCTGTCTGCATACTGGTAAATATCCGTTTGCCATTTTTCGTGTTTCCTTTTACTTATCTATTACAATCGAAAACCATATCTGTTCAGATATGGCTTTCTGTCTTTTGATTCAATTTCTGTTTTTACTGCTGACTCATTTGAAAAGGCTTTAAATCCTGTACTGCATCTGCCGGTTTTATCACCTCATCTTCATTGTCAATATCGATGAGAATATATTTATCATTTCCCATGCCAAGCTCTTTCATATAAGAGAGCTGTCTGAGTCCATGACGAGTTTCAATTCTCTCAACCAAATCTTTGTGCTCGTCCTCTTTCATTGCATAGACCAAATCGACACACGCCTGATCTGCCGAGAGAATATCCGTAGATGCAATAATGCCAACATTTGGTGTGACAACCGGCATTGCATGGACACCCTCACAGTCACAGGACACCGACATATTTCTCATCACATTGATAAATGTGATATGTTTGCCAAAATAGTCTACTGTAGCCTTTGTCGACTCTGTCATTCGCTCCATAAATTCTTCTTTTGCAATATCCCACTGGTTATCCTGATTTGGAGTCGTGTGAATCATTGCTTTTCCAATTCTTCCATCTGCGCAGCCAATACCAATGTTCTTGTTGGAACCGCCAAATCCACCCTGTGTATGACCCTTAAAATGTGTCAGCACAAGCATAGAATCATAATCTGTGATTGTCTTACCCATTGACATCTCTGTAAACCATTTTCCATTGTTTACAGGCAGCATTACCGTTCCGTCTGCATCCATAATATCTACATCTGCAAATGTCCAGCCATTGACCTTCAATGTCTCTAAATGCTGCTCTGTTGTATATCTGTCTCCATCATAGTAGGTATTTGTCTCTACTATTTTTGCATTGTCTAACTCCTTGTCAAACAATTCTTTTACCCACGGTCTTGGAATAATATTTGGTCCGTGCTGTTCTCCTGTATGGAGTTTGACTGCAATCTTTCCTCCGATGTTTCCGTTTACCCTGTTATAAATTTTTCTGAGCCCCTCTTCTGATAAATCTCTTGTAAAATATACAATGGATTCATTCCCTGTACGCTCGCTATAAGGTACATATACATTTCCATTTGTTCCCGGTGTTGCCATCATTCATTTCCTCCGTTCTAATTTCCTACACAAAGTTAATACTTATTATATCACAAACAGATATATTTTCTCCACTTCTGATTCTAATTTTTTTATTAAATCTGTCAATCTTCTCCACATATCCCAAAACAGTCTCATATCTGCCGCCTTCTTTTCGCTCGTCTGGTACAAAATAGGTAATCTGAACCTGTACCTCGTCCTTGTGTTCCAAAACGAATTGCAGCTTTTCATTCAGCATATAGGTTTCATCTTCCGTGAGCTGTACCATATCCTCTGTCAGTCGCTCCGTCTCTTTCATCGCCGCCGAATGACCAGTCAGTGCTGCAAATGGAGCAAACTGAGCCGCGCGGTCAGAAATAGGCATCTGACTGTGTTTTTTAGATACATGGTGTGGCAGATTCAGTATGTCGCTGTAATCTCTCTCTTTCATGCCTTATGTCCTCCAATCTGACCATTTCGTTCTCTTGCCGTTCCTCCCTCTAAGAGATTCATTCCTTTTAGCATGGCATTTTTTCCAAATTTTTTCTTGACTCCTATCATTGCCTCCTGAATTTTGCGCTCTTTTTCAAGACGTTTCTCCCTCTCTTGTTTTTCCTTTTCCATTGCCTCATAATCCGTAAATAAGTCCATCTGTCCAAATCCATTTTCAGAATCTTCATCTGCCTGATGCTCATCTACGACATTTGCTGCAACCACATACATTCTGCGCACCAGAAGATTTTTATCCACAATGCGGTCATACAGTTCTAGCACCGCCTTCACCACCTCTATCGTTGATGAGGTATAATGTTCCAGATTTATTGTGCCGTGAGCATGTTTTGGAACCCTTCTGCCATAGCGGTCTGTTGTAACTTCTCCTTTGTAAGAAGATGCTCTTGATACATCCATCAGGTTTTCAATATCGTATCCCACAGTCAAAACCATCTGATTCGTCTTGATGCGTTTATCCACCAAATCAAGTGCCAGAGAGTCTGCCATCTCCTGCACCACCAGCCTCGCTTTGTCTGCCGCATATGGACACTTCAATACCTGTCCTGCACTGATACTGTTTTTCTCTGGCCGATACGCTTTGATGTCCGCAATTGTGACCGGCTCATATCCCCACGCATGGTCAATGAGCAATTCTGCGTTCACACCAAACAGCTTATACAGCAAATCTTCATTGTAAAACTCATTCTCTTTCCCAAGTGAGCACCTCGCCACATCTCCCATCGTATACATTCCATTCTGAGCAAGTTTTTTTGCATATCCTCTTCCAACCCGCCAGAAATCGGTAATCGGCGTATGATTCCACAACTTTTCCCGATAGGATTTTTCATCCAGTTCGGCGATACGAACACCGTTTTTATCTGGAATAATGTGTTTTGCTCCAATATCCATTGCAATTTTACACAGATAGAGATTCGTTCCTATACCGGCAGTTGCCGTAATCCCCGTTGTCTCAAGAACCTCTCTCATCATTTTCATTGCAAGTTCCTTCGCCGTCATTTTGTAGATTTTTAAATAGTGGGTGACATCCATAAATACCTCGTCAATCGAATAGATATGAATGTCTTCAGGTGCAATATATTTGAGGTAGATGTCGTAAATCTTTGTGCTGTATTCCATATAAAAAGCCATTCTGGGAGGTGCCTTGATAAAATCCAGTTCTAACTCCGGATGCTCTTCGAGTTCGTGATTATAAATAGATTTCCCCTGAAATTCCCGATTGTGGTTTCTCGCCTTTCTGAGCTTATTGACCTCTCGCACTTTTGCCTCAACCTCAAACAGTCTGGCTCTTCCCGAAATCCCAAACGACTTGAGTGACGGAGAGACAGCCAGACAAATGGTCTTGCTTGTTCTGCTCGCATCCGCCACTACAAGATTGGCTGTCAACGGATTCAGTCCTCTCTCATGACATTCTACCGATGCATAAAATGACTTTAAATCAATCGCTATATAAATACGCTCTTCTGACATGTCCTCACCTCCATTTAAAATTTTTTCTTTTCTTAGCCATCAAAAATGGTTTGTTATATCAAAAGCTGCAAAAAGAGTCTTGCAAGTCCAAGAAAGATAAAAAATCCCAGTACATCTGTTGCCGTTGTGTCAAAAATTGAGGACGACACGGCAGGGTCTGCATGAAATTTATCCAGCACATAGGGAACAAGAAA
>ONXS01000093.1 GCA_900321855.1 uncultured Eubacteriales bacterium
TTTGTGTCATAATGAGAGATGGACGATTGCTGTCACCACTGTGAGAAACGGAAAACATAGTTATCAGTCGAAATAGATGCAAATTTTGCATCGAGAAGAAACACAACAAGTAAAAAAGGTGCTTTATAGTACCTTTTTTTTATTTAATTCAAAAAATGTGTTGACAAACGAAAACTCTGGTGTTATCTTAGATTCATCAGATATTAGCACTCTAGTTTAATGAGTGCTAACAACAAGAAAGACTGATACAAAATCTGAGGAAAGGAAGATGGTTAAAGATAGCTATGGAATTAGATGAGAGAAAATTAAAAATTTTAAATGCAATCATTCATAATTATTTACAGACTGGAGAGCCAGTTGGTTCAAGAACCATTTCCAAAGAATCGGATTTAAATTTAAGTTCAGCCACGATTCGAAATGAGATGGCAGATTTAGAGGAGATGGGATATATCATTCAGCCTCACACGTCATCTGGAAGAATTCCTACTGATGCGGGATACAGACTCTATGTAGATAACCTTATGAAATCAAAGGCAGAAGAGTTGGAGAGCAGAGCACAGGAATTAAATAAGAAAGAAAAGTCATTAGATGAGGTCAAAGATTATCTGGCTGGCAAGGTTGAACAGGTTGAGGAATTGTTGCAGAATACAGCAAAACTTCTGGCAACGAATACCAATTATGCGACAATGGTCACAACACCAGTGAGCAGAAATAATAAGAAAGTGAAATTTATTCAGCTCTCCCTGTTAGAAAAAGATAAGCTGTTGTGTGTCATTGTAGTAGAAGGTAATGTAATTAAAAACAGAATTGTTCCAATCGAGACAGAGATAAGTTCCGAGGCACTAATTAAGTTAAATCTATTATTTAACACAACATTGAATGGATTGTCTGTCGATGAGATGAATATCAGCATTGCCTCGTATCTCACAAGTCAGGCACCTGAATATACGGAGCTGATTCGCAATATAATAGATGTAATAGGGTTAGCACTTGCAGATGAAGAACAACTCAAGATTTATACGAGTGGAGCTACGAACATCTTTAAGTATCCGGAACTCAGCGCCAGCAATACGGCAAGTGAGATTATCAATACTTTTGAAGAAAAAAAATTACTTACCAATCTTTTGGTTGACCAAAATGGAGACAGCGAAAATACAGGAATACAGGTTTATATCGGTAATGAGACGCCGGTTAGTTCTATGAAAGACTGCAGCGTTGTAACTGCTACTTATGAATTAGAAGAAGGTGTGACGGGAACAATTGGTATTATAGGTCCAAAGCGAATGGATTATGAAAAAGTTGTAGAGGCACTGAAGAAAGTTACCGATGAATTAGATGATAAATTTAAAAAATAGAGAAAGGTGGGAATGTAAGTGGAAGATAATAAGAACTTAGAGGAACAGACAATCGAGACAGAAGAGACAGTGGAGGAGACAGCAGAGAATACGGAAACTGTAGAAGATACACAGAATACAGAAGATGTGCAGAACACAGAAAATGTACAGAATAATGAAGACATCACAGATGAGACAGAAGATACATCAGAAACTGGAGAGAAAAAAGGATTGTTTGGCAAGAAAAAAGATAAGAAAGACGAATTAATCGCCGATTTAACGGATAAATACAAGAGAACATTTGCAGAGTTTGACAACTTCAGAAAACGTTCTGAAAAAGAAAAATCAGAGATGTTTGAGGTTGGAGCAAAATCAGTGATTGAGAAAATTCTCCCAGTTGTTGATAACTTTGAGAGAGGTCTAAATACATTATCCGAGGAAGAAAAGGAACAGCCTTTTGCTCAGGGAATGGATAAGATATATAAACAGTTGCTCGCAACATTGAATGATTTGGGAGTGACAGAGATTGAGGCTGACGGCGCAGAATTTGATCCAAATCTTCACAATGCAGTGATGCATGTAGAGGATGAAGAACTTGGAGAGAATGTAGTTGCAGAGGTTTTACTCAAGGGATACAAGTACAGAGATTCAGTAGTAAGACACAGCATGGTTAAGGTAGCAAACTAAAACAAAAAATCAAACAATGTTAGAAACTATTCATTTTAAAATAGTAGTAATAAATATAGTAAATATTAAAATAGTGACGACTTCAAAAGAAGTCCGTTGCGCATAGGAGGAATAAATTATGAGTAAAATTATTGGTATTGATTTAGGTACAACAAACTCTTGCGTAGCTGTAATGGAAGGTGGAAAACCAACAGTTATCGCAAATACAGAAGGTCTTAGAACAACTCCATCTGTAGTAGCATTTACAAAGACAGGTGAGAGACTTGTAGGTGACCCTGCAAAACGTCAGGCAGTAACAAACGCTGACAAGACAATCTCTTCTATCAAGAGACATATGGGAACAGATTACAAAGTAACAATTGATGACAAGAACTATACACCACAGCAGATTTCAGCATTTGTTCTTCAGAAATTAAAAGCAGATGCAGAAGGATATTTGGGAGAGACAGTTACAGAGGCAGTTATCACAGTTCCAGCTTACTTCAACGATGCTCAGAGACAGGCAACAAAAGATGCAGGTAAAATCGCTGGTCTTGATGTTAAGAGAATTATCAACGAGCCAACAGCAGCAGCTTTAGCTTATGGTCTTGATAATGAAAAAGAGCAGAAAATTATGGTATACGATTTAGGTGGTGGTACATTTGATGTATCTATCATTGATATCGGTGACGGAGTTATCGAAGTATTATCTACAAACGGTGATACAAGACTTGGTGGAGATGATTTCGATGAGCACTTAACAACATACATGATTAACGAATTCAAGAACGCTGAGGGTGTTGATTTAAGCAAAGATAAGATGGCTTTACAGAGATTAAAAGAAGCTGCTGAGAAAGCTAAGAAAGAGCTTTCATCTGCAACATCTACAAACATCAACCTCCCATTCATCGCAGTTGTTGATGGTGAGCCAAAGCATTTTGATATGACTCTTACAAGAGCTAAATTTGATGAGTTGACACATGACCTTGTTGAGAGAACAGTTATTCCTGTTCAGAACGCATTAAAAGATGCAGGTCTTAACATGTCAGATATTGGTAAGGTATTATTAGTTGGTGGTTCTACAAGAATTCCAGCAGTTCAGGATAAAGTAAAACAGTTGACAGGCAAAGAGCCTAACAAGTCATTAAACCCAGACGAGTGTGTTGCACTTGGTGCATCTATTCAGGGTGGTACATTATCAGGTGACTCAAGTGCCGGCGATATTTTACTTCTTGATGTTACACCACTTTCACTTTCTATCGAGACAATGGGTGGTATCGCTACAAGATTAATCGAGAGAAATACAACAATTCCTACAAAGAAGAGTCAGGTATTCTCTACAGCAGCAGATAATCAGGAAGCTGTTGATATCAACGTATTACAGGGTGAGAGACAGTTCGCGAAAGACAACAAGAGTCTTGGACAGTTCAGACTTGATGGTATTCCACCAGCAAGAAGAGGTGTTCCACAGATTGAAGTTACATTTGATATCGATGCAAATGGTATCGTAAATGTATCTGCAAAAGACCTTGGAACAGGAAAAGAGCAGCACATCACAATTACAGCAGGTTCAAATATGTCAGATGAGGATATTGATAAGGCTGTAAAAGAGGCTGCACAGTACGAGGCAGAAGATAAGAAACGTAAAGAGGCAGTTGATACAAGAAATGAGGCCGATTCAATGGTATTCCAGACACAGAAAGCATTGGATGAGGCTGGAGATAAGATTGATCCAAACGATAAAGCAGCAGTAGAGGCAGACTTAAACGCATTAAAAGCATTAGTTGACGGAGCAGATGCAAACAACATGACAGAGCAGCAGGTTGCAGACATCAAGGCAGCTCAGGAGAAACTTATGACAGGAGCTCAGAGCTTATTCCAGAAGATGTATGAGCAGACAGCCGGAGCAGCAGGTGCAGCAGGTCAGGCTGGTCCAGATATGGGCGGTGCAGCAGAGTCAACAAGCGGTTCATCAGATGATGATGTGATTGACGGAGACTATACAGAAGTATAAAAAGTAAAAAACATACTTGCAAAGAATTCAGAGTTAGTTTATAACTAACTCTGAAACTTTATAGATTTAAGTGGCTATTTGAACGCAGATAAGCAATCCACCTGTCTCTATGACGTAAAGACATAGGCACAAAAGTCGTGCTGCGTAACATAGTATTCCGTGGCACTTTATGTAATTGGAAATTTTAAATAGTCATAAGAGATGCAATAATTTTGTAAAAAGGAAAGGGAATAAAGATGGCAGATAAAAGAGATTATTATGAAGTCCTGGGCGTAGACAGAAATGCTGATGATGCAGCAATTAAAAAAGCGTACAGGGTTCTTGCAAAAAAATACCATCCAGATTTTCATCCGGGAGATAAAGAGGCAGAAGAAAAGTTTAAGGAAGCCAGTGAGGCATATGCAGTGCTTTCTGACAAAGAAAAAAGAGCACAGTACGACCAGTTTGGTCATGCGGCATTTGAGCAGGGAGCAGGTGGCCCAGGCGGAGCTGGTGGCTTTGGTTTTGACTTTGGAGATATGGGAGATATTTTCGGAGATATTTTTGGAGGAATGTTTGGCGGTGGAGGCAGCAGAAGAGATCCAAATGCTCCACAGCAGGGTTCCAACACAAGAGCAAGCGTCCGAATTACATTTTCAGAAGCGGCATTTGGCTGTAAGAAAGAGTTAGACCTGAATCTCAAAGAAGAATGTGAGAAATGTCACGGAACAGGTGCAAAACCTGGAACATCTCCTGTCACATGTACAAAGTGTGGAGGAAAAGGTCAGGTTGTGATGACTCAGCAGTCTATTTTTGGAACAGTCAGAAATGTTACAACATGTCCGGACTGTAGAGGTACTGGTAAAATTATCAAGGAAAAATGTCCGGATTGTTATGGCTCTGGATATAAGACTGCCAGAAAGAAAATCAGCGTAGATATTCCGGCAGGTATCGATAACGGACAGAGTATCCGTATGAGAGGAAAAGGTGAACCGGGAATCAACGGTGGACCTAGAGGCGATTTGCTTGTTGAGGTGAGAGTTTCACAGGACCCAGTATTTGAGAGAGATGGTTATACGGTATATTCTGAGGCTCCAATCAGTTTCGTGGATGCGACTCTCGGTGGAGATGTAAAAATTAAAACCATCGATGGAGAAGTTTTGTATAACGTAAAGGCAGGAACGCAGACAAATACAAGAATCCGACTCAGAAACAAAGGTATCCCTACACTTCGAAATGCAAATGTCAGAGGAGATCACATCGTAACTCTTGTGATTCAGACTCCTAAGAAATTAAATGCAGAGCAGAAAGCAGCTCTCAGGGCATTTGATGATGCAATGCAGGGAAAAGCAAAGAAAGCATCTGAAAAATCCGAAAAAGAAGATGCGACAACAGTGGATGAAACAAAGAAAGACAAGAAAGAGAAAAAGAAGAATGTCATGAAAGATATTCAGGACTTTTTTGGTAAAAATAAACAGGATTAAAGCAAAGAGGCATCATATATGGAAAGTTCCATATATGATGCTTTTTTTGTAACTATTCAGAACCAAGCATTTTCAAGTGAAATTCTGGGTGTCGAGCTTGGCTATGAATAGTTACCTTTTTATATCAATTGAGAATCGTGTGATTTTTTATTTGATATATCTGACTTTTATGCTATAATTAATAGCAATGTGCAAAGATATTAAGAATGAATGTGAGAGGCTAGTACAATGGATAATAGAACTAATGTTGAAAAATATCATATGGTACCCATAGATACACTTAATGGATATCAGGTAAGACCAGGTATGTATGAAATTAATGGAGCAACAGCAATTCCAGGTGGTGTAAATTTTACAATACATTCTCATAACGCGACTTCCTGTGAATTATTATTGTTTCATAGAAGGGAATCGGAGCCATTTGAAATTTTAAAAT
>ONXS01000028.1 GCA_900321855.1 uncultured Eubacteriales bacterium
TTATGCGCGAGTGGCTCAGTTGGTGGAGCACGACCTTGCCAAGGTCGGGGTCGCGGGTTCGAGTCCCGTCTCGCGCTCTGCGAGAGGAAAACATTGTATGTTTTCCTCTTTTGTTAAGTAAAGGAAAGTTAGTGAATTCGGAGGAAGTTTAATAAGTGAAGAAATTGATTTTAGTTACAAGTCCACCTGCATGTGGAAAAACACATATATCAAAAAAATTAGCAGAGGCTCTTGATCATGTTGTATATCTTGATAAGGATACATTGATTGTATTGAGTAAACAGATATTTAAAGTAGCTAATCAACCATATAACCGAAGCAGTGATTTCTTTAATGCAGAGATTAGAGATTACGAGTATGATGCAGTGATGGCGCTTGCTATGGAAGCACTTGTGTATGAAGATACTGTTCTTATCAATGCACCATTTACATCAGAGATTCGCGATGATGATTATATCAGAAAATTAAAAGCAGAATTAAAAGAAGTTGGCGCAAAACTTGTTGTCATCTGGGTTAAGACAGACCCTGAAGTTTGTCATCAGAGAATGATTGACCGTGCATCGGACAGAGATACATGGAAACTCACACATTGGCATGAGTATATCAAGAATGTAAATTTCAATATACCAACAAACCTTGAAGACCCAAATGAGCCGGGAACGCTTTACATCTTCAATAATTCGTCTGAGGAAGAATTTGAAGAGAGCTTAAAGGATATTAAGCAGAAAATTGAAGAAAACTAAGTATACGCTTTAATTCTCGCATGTAGGAACTGGTAGTATTGAGAATTTTGCGGAAGTAATAGATATATGAATACAATAGAAATGCAATAGGGCAGAAGATGCTTTATTGCATTTTTTTTCGTATGGTAGTATGATAAAGGGGTGTTATACATAACTAACCCTACGAATAAAAGGTTGTGGAAATTTTAATAGTTATAAAATAGAAAAATAAAAATAGAAAGGACATAAACGATGTTAGGTAAAGCGAAGATTGTAATTGGCAGAAATGACCCATGTCCATGTGGAAGTGGAAAGAAGTATAAAATGTGTCATCAGGCAATTGATCAGAAGATGGTAGAGTTTGCGAGAAAGGGAGCGTATGTTCCGAGCAAAAAGCTGTTAAAGAAACCTGCTGAGATTGAGAAAATCAAGGAGAGTGCGAAAATTAATGTAGCTGTTCTTGACTATATTGCTGAAAATATCAAAGAGGGTATGACAACAGCAGAAATTGACAAAATGGTTCATGATAAGACGATTGATATGGGAGGAATTCCAGCACCATTAAATTACGGCGGATTTCCAAAGAGTGTATGTACTTCTATTAATGATGTTGTATGCCACGGTATTCCAAGTGAGCACGAAGTGTTAAAAGATGGAGACATTATCAATGTTGATGTATCTACAATTCTTGATGGATATTATTCGGATTCTTCAAGAATGTTCTGTATTGGAAATGTCAGTGAAGAAAATAAAAAGTTGGTAGAAGTCACAAAGAAAGCTGTTGAGTTAGGTCTTGAACAGGTTAAACCGTGGGGATTTCTCGGTGATATGGGACAGGCAGTAGGTGATTATATCAAGGAAAATGGATATTCTGTTGTAGAAGATATTGGAGGTCATGGTGTTGGTCTTGAGTTTCATGAGGACCCATTTGTGGCTTACACAACAAAGCGTGGAACAGATATGTTACTTGTTCCAGGTCTGATGTTTACAATTGAGCCAATGGTCAATATGGGAACAAAGGAACATTTTACAGAAGAGAGCAATGGCTGGGTAGTCCGCACAAAAGACGGAAAACCATCTGCACAGTGGGAAATTCAGGTACTTGTTACAGAAACTGGACATGAAGTTATTTCGTGGTAGATATAGAAAATTTTGAGTGGTACGGTCAACCTAGTCGTTGATATGAAGGTTTAATTGTGATATACTTATAAAAATTTAGGTATTCGGAATTGTATTTGAGAGAGTATGGCGCTATTGTTATCATCACAGTAGATGACCAGCATCGAAAATTTTTGTTTCGAATCAGCAAAACGAAAAAAATAGACGGAGGTAGCAATATGTTTTCATTTGATGAAGTAAAAATGTACGATGAAGAAGTAGCAAAAGCTATGGAGCAGGAGTTAGAGAGACAGAGAACTCACATTGAGTTAATCGCCTCTGAGAACCTTGTAAGTAAAGCAGTTATGGCGGCAATGGGCAGTCATTTGACAAATAAATATGCAGAGGGATACCCTGGAAAGAGATACTACGGTGGCTGTGAGTATGTCGACATTGTAGAGACACTTGCAATTGAGAGAGCAAAGAAGTTATTTGGCTGTGATTATGCAAATGTTCAGCCACATTCAGGTGCACAGGCAAATTTGGCTGCATTTTTTGCAATGGTAGAGCCAGGTGATACCGTTATGGGTATGAGTCTTGCACATGGCGGACATTTGACACATGGTTCACCAGTTAATATTTCAGGTAAATATTATAACATCGTTTCTTATGGAACAAACGATGAGGGATTTATTGATTATGACGAAGTGTTAAAGATTGCAAAAGAGAACAAGCCAAAGTTAATTGTTTGTGGAGCAAGTGCATACTCAAGAGAGATTGATTTCAAGAAATTCAGAGAGATTGCTGATGAAGTTGGAGCGTACTTAATGGTAGATATGGCTCACATTGCAGGACTTGTGGCAGCAGGACTTCATATGAGTCCAATTCCTTATGCAGATGTTGTGACAACTACAACTCACAAGACATTGAGAGGACCTAGAGGTGGTATGATTCTCTGCAATCAGGAGGCAGCAGACAAATTTAACTTCAACAAGGCAGTATTCCCTGGTATTCAGGGTGGCCCTTTAATGCACGTAATTGCTGCAAAAGCAGTGTGTTTGAAAGAGGCATTAGACCCTAGTTTCAAAGTATATGCACAGAACGTAAAAGACAATGCACAGGCACTTGCTACAGGTCTGATGAACAGAGGATTTGACCTTGTTTCAAAAGGTACAGATAACCACTTGATGTTAGTTGATTTAAGAAGTATGAACGTAACAGGTAAAGAGTGTGAGAAGTTATTAGATGCAGCAAACATCACATGTAACAAAAATGCAATTCCTAATGACCCTCAGAAACCATTTGTAACAAGCGGTATCCGTATCGGAACACCAGCGATTACATCAAGAGGAATGATTACAGAAGATATGGACATTATTGCAGAGGCTATCTCATTACTTGTAAAAGACAACGAGGCAAACAAAGACGAGGCAATGAGACTTGTGAAAGGTCTCACAGACAAATATCCACTTTATGAGTAATGGATAGAAGAATTATTGAAGATTTAGCAGGGAAATTCATGATATTTTCGTGCTAGGCGAAAAATTTACTTGAAAATAGAAAAGTTCACTCTAAAACAGAAAAATCAAGAGTTGTGGAGTGAATGAAATTTTTTTGGCTAGTTGGGAAGTTGACTCTAAAACAGGGAAATCAAGAGTTGTGGAGTGAATGAAATTTTTTGGCTAGTTGGGAAGTTCACTCTAAAACAAAGAAATCAAGAGTTGTGGAGTGAATGAAATTTTTTGGCTAGTCGGGAAGTTGACTCTAAAACAGTGAAATTAAGAGTTGTGGAGTGAATGAAATTTTTTGGCTAGTTGGGAAGTTCACTCTAAAACAGAGAAATCAAGAGTTGTGGAGTGAATGAAATTTTTTGGCTAGTCGGGAAGTTCACTCTAAAACAGGGAAGCTAAGAAACTTAGAGTGAATAGATTATAACGGATAAGTTTAGTTTCAAATAATTTGCATATTTTAACGTTGTCAGACGGAATGATTTACCAGATGGCAGCGTTAAAAATTTATCTGACAGAAAGGATTTTTATATGGCAGGTTCTAGTTTAGGAACATTATTTAAGATTACAACATGGGGAGAATCTCACGGTGCAGGTGTCGGCGTTGTTGTAGACGGTTGCCCAGCAGGAGTACCTCTCACAGAAGAAGATATTCAGATATATTTAAACAGAAGAAAACCAGGGCAGTCGAGATTTTCGACACCGAGAGCGGAAGATGATGCGGTGACAATTCTTTCTGGTGTGTTTGAGGGAAAGACAACAGGTACACCAATTTCTCTGATTGTCTACAACAAGACACAGCGCTCGAAGGATTATTCTGAGATTGCATCGTATTACAGACCAGGTCATGCCGATTATACATTTGACATGAAATATGGTTTCCGAGATTATCGTGGTGGCGGAAGGTCTTCCGGAAGAGAGACAATTGGAAGAGTTGCAGCCGGAGCAATAGCAGCAAAGGCATTAAAGAGTCTTGGAATAGAGGTTATGGCATATACAAAGTCTATCGGAGATGTTGAGATTTCAAAAGAAAATTTTGATGAGAACGAAATTTTCAACAACATGCTTTACATGCCTGACAAAGAGGCTGCAGAGAGAGCGTCAAAATTAGTTGACGAGACACGAGAAAATTTAGACAGTATTGGCGGAGTGGTTGAGTGCGTAGTCAAAAATATGGTTGTCGGAGCAGGAGAGCCTGTATTTGACAAACTTGATGCAAATCTTGCAAAAGCGATTGTATCAATTGGTGCAGTCAAGGCGTTTGAGATTGGTGATGGATTCGAAGTTTCAAAATCCCTCGGTTCCCAGAATAATGACGGATTTGAGGCGGATGAAAACGGAACTATCACAAAGAAAACAAATCATTCCGGTGGAACACTCGGTGGAATGAGTGATGGCTCGGATATTGTACTTCGCGCATATTTTAAGCCAACGCCATCCATTTTCAAGGAGCAGGAAACGGTCAATAAGGACAATGAAAATATCAAAATCAATATCAAAGGTCGTCATGACCCAATTATAGCACCGAGAGCTGTAGTAGTGGTTGAGGCAATGACAGCGATTACAATACTTGACATGATTATGATAAATGCCACATCGACCATAGATAAAATCAAACATGGACTCGGACGATAACAGCAGACGCCTGTTGGTGAAATGTTGCCCGCCTCTAAGACGTAAAAACGTAGGCGAGGTATCGGGGGATGCTTATGTCAGGAGGGGTAAAAGAACCTTCTGACAAGCTGCAAAGTAGCCTGCGAATGTCTGCTTTATTGTAGAAAAATAAAAACTTCATAAAGAATGTTGATAAAATATTGACTTATTGATGGTATAAGAATATAATTGCGGACGATAATAGTTAACAGTGTTAATTATTGTTGTCCGCAATTTTTTTTCGCGCAAGCAATGAGAAAAATACTTTGCAAGGATGCACACTGAGTTGTATAGGTTTTATGTCTAGTAAAACTGATGCAAATCGGACATCAATGCTTGCAAGCATCAATACTTGCAAGTGCCAATACCTGCAAGCATCAATACCAGCAAGCGCGTATTGAATTTGAAGAAACGAAAATGTGCTGTGCTATCGGACAAAATAAATTGTGAAGGGAAGTGAGAATATGCAGGATATAGAAGATATTTTTGATTATATTAGGAATACGCATCATCAGGGGACTGACCTTATGAGTGCACTGATAAGGCTAAAAGAGGCAAATATCAGAAGAAAATATGGAAATTTGTCTATGCGGGAATTTCTGACACTGGAAATTTTGTACGCAAATCTGACTATGAATGATAATAAATTAAATATTAGTCCTTCTGATTTGGCAAATAAAATGAAATTGTCAATGCCTCAGGTTTCCAGAATCATGAATTCTTTAGAGGAAAAAGGGTATATTGAGAGAATACTTGGAAAAAAGGACAGGAGAAACACATATATTGTAATTACTGAGAAAGGAATTGAAGAGAGAGAAATTTCAGTGAAAGAATGTAAAGCATATGTGGACCGAATAAAAGAGCAGATGGGCGAGGAAGATATGAATCAGCTCATAGAGCTTTTAAATAAATTAACAAACGTAATGAAAGGAGAGCAATAATGGGTATTGTAAAATACTGGAAAAGCCACATTGGAATGATTTTAATGATTGTTCTGTTACTTGTGGTTCAGGCTTACAGTGATTTGGCATTGCCAAGTTATACGGCAGATATTGTAGATACCGGAATTACAAATGGTGGTATCGAATATGTTGCACCTGAAAAGATGAGCAGTGAGACTTATGAAAATATTACACTGTTTTTATCAGATGCAGATAGTGAAAAATTATCAAAGTATTATGAATTAAAGGGAGAGATATACGAGAGAAACACCGATAAAAAATCGGATATGGAAGAGATTCAAGAGTTGATTTCTGTTCCGGCTCTTGTGGTAACCCAGATGAGTATGAGTCCGGCACAGGCACCAGAGACATCGCAGATGCCGGAGGGCGCACAGCCACAGGCAGGAGATGTGTCGCAGGTGCCGGAGGGCGCACAGCCACAGGCAGGAGATGTGTCACAGATGCCAGAGGGAGCACAGCCACAGGCAGGAGATATGTCGCAGATGCCAGAGGGCGCACAGCCACAGGCAGGAGATGTGTCGCAGATGCCGGAGGATATGACAGCACTGGAACAGATGAAAATTGCCTATGAAAATGGAATGATGACAAAGGAAGATTTGCTTGCTATTGCTGCTCAGGCGGGAGAAAAAATTTCAGAATATGGAGACAGTCTGGTACAGAGTCAGGGAATTGCATTTGTAAAAGCGGAATACAAAAAAGTTGGTGTCAATACTGACAAGATTCAGACCACATATCTAAGAAATAAAGGACTTATGATGGTTGCCTATGCGGTTCTGTCAATGGCAGCCGCAATTCTTGTTGGACTTTTTGCATCTATTCTTGGAGCGCAGATTGGTAGAGATTTGAGAAATCAGGTATTTAAGAAGGTAGTATCATTCTCAAATGCAGAGATTGACAGTTTCCAGACGTCCTCTCTGATTACAAGAAGTACGAATGATATTCAGCAGATTCAGATGGTAACCGTTATGTTTTTGAGAATTGTTCTTTACGCTCCAATTCTTGCAATTGGCGGAATTACAAAGGTTTTAAGAACAGATACAGGTCTGAACTGGATTATTGTAGTCGCAGTTATCGTACTTGTTGGATTTGTCATGTTATTAGTTGGAATCGCAATGCCAAAATTCAAGGCAATGCAGACATTAGTTGATAAATTGAACCTTATTTCCAGAGAAATTCTTACGGGTGTACTTGTCATTCGTGCATTTGGAAGAGAAAAAGAAGAAGAGAAACGATTTGAAAAAGCAAATCAGGATTTGACAAAGACACAGTTGTTTACAAACCGTGTCATGACATTTATGATGCCGGTTATGATGTTGATTATGAATGGTGTCAGCGTTATGATTGTGTGGTTTGGCGCAAAGAATATTGATACTGGAAGGATGCAGATTGGTGATATGATGGCATTCATCACATATACCATGCAGATTATTATGTCATTCCTGATGCTCACAGCACTTTCGATTATGCTCCCAAGAGCAAGCGTATCTTCAAAGCGTGTGGACGAAGTGCTCACGACAGACTCTACGATTGTAGACAGCAGGGATGCAAAAGAAAATGATGAGGCATATTTAGAGACAAATGGAGTTCTTTCTTTCGAAAATGTGGCATTTGCATATCCGGGAGCAAGCGACAATGCAGTAGAGGGCATTTCATTTACAGCAAAACCGGGAACAACGACAGCAATCATAGGAAGTACCGGTGCCGGTAAATCAACGATTATGCACTTAATTACAAGATTTTATGATGTGACTTCAGGAAAAATCATGGTAGATGGTCATGATATTCGTGATATTTCACAGCACAAATTAAGAGAATTACTTGGATTTGTTCCACAAAAGGGAGTTCTCTTCTCAGGAGATATTGAGTCAAATATCAAGTTTGCAGGAGATTTTGTCACAGATGAAGACATGAAGATGGCGGCAGATATTTCTCAGTCGAATGAATTTATCCTCGCAAAACTAGACCAGTTTAAATCTGAGATTGCACAGGGCGGTACAAATGTATCCGGTGGACAGAAACAGAGACTTTCTATTGCGAGAGCAGTTGCAAAGAAACCACAGATTTTCTTATTTGATGACAGTTTCTCAGCACTTGATTACAAGACAGATAAGATTTTAAGAAAAGCATTAAATGATAAATTGGGAAATTCGACAATCGTGATTGTTGCACAGCGAATCAGCACAATTCTTCATGCAGATAATATCATTGTATTGGATGACGGTAAAATTGTCGGTCAGGGAACACATGAAGAACTGATGAATTCTTGTGTAGAATATCAGGAGATTGCAAAATCTCAGCTTTCAGCAGCAGAACTTGCGAAAGGAGGTAAGAATTAATGAGTGAAAATCAGTCAAACAGACAGAATCGTCCAAAAGGTCCTCATGGAATGGGCAGAGGCCCTGCTGAAAAGGCAAAGGATTTTAAGGGAACATTTAAAAAACTTGTTGGAAAAATCGGGGCTTTTAAAATCAGTGTAATTGCAGTTATTATTTTTGCGATTGGAAGTACCATTTTTAATATTGTAGGTCCAAAAATTTTGGGTAAAGCCACCACAGAACTTGCCAAAGGTCTGATGAGAATGATTAGCGGCAAGGGCGGAATTGATTTTGACAAAATCGGTCAGATTCTCTTGTTCTTACTTGGTTTGTATGTATTGTCAGCAGCTTTCCAGTTTATTCAGGGATGGATTATGACAGGTGTGTCACAGAAAATGTGTTATGGACTCAGAAAAGATGTGTCAGAGAAGTTAAACCGACTTCCAATTAGGTATTATGAGTCGAGAACAGTTGGTGAGACACTTTCAAGAGTGACAAATGATATTGATACACTTCAGATGAGTTTAAATCAGTGTATTACACAGTTTATTACATCAGTCGCAACAATCATTGGTGTACTGATTATGATGTTAAGCATCAGTCCACTGATGACATTAATTGCAATCGTGATTCTTCCAATTTCGGGAGTTTTGGTTGGAACAATCGTAAAATTTTCTCAGAAACACTTCGTTGCACAGCAAAAATATTTGGGTGAAATCAACGGACAGATTGAAGAGGTTTACAGTGGTCACAATATCGTAAAGGCATATAACAGAGAAGAAATTGTTGGAAAGACATTTGATGAGACGAATGACAAACTTTACAAGTCAGCATGGAAATCACAGTTCTTATCCGGAATGATGATGCCAATGATGCAGTTTGTTGGTAACTTAGGTTATGTTGCAGTTGCGGTTCTTGGTGGATTTTTAGTTGTAAACGGAAGTATCCAGATTGGTGATATTCAGTCATTTATTCAGTATGTGAGACAGTTTACACAGCCTATTTCACAGCTTGCACAGGTATCTAATATGTTTCAGTCTATGGTTGCAGCGGCAGAGCGTGTATTTGAGGTTCTTGATGAAGAAGAGGAAGAAAATACAGTGGAAAACCCTGTGAAGTTGGAACAGGTAGACGGAAATGTAGAATTTAAAAATGTTCATTTTGGATATAATCCGGATAAAATTATTGTCAATGATTTCAGTTGTAAGGTAGAGCCGGGACAGACGGTTGCCATTGTCGGACCAACCGGTGCCGGTAAGACAACAATGATTAAGCTGTTAATGAGATTTTATGATGTCAATTCAGGAGCAATTCTTGTAGATGGTCACGACATTCGAAACTTTAACCGATATGACCTCAGAGATAATTTTGGAATGGTTCTTCAGGATACTTGGTTGTTCAAGGGAACCATTATGGAAAACATCCGTTACGGAAGATTAGATGCGACAGATGAGGAGGTTATTGCAGCAGCGAAGGCAGCACATGCCCACCATTTCATCAAGACACTTCCAGACGGCTACAACATGGAATTAAATGAAGATGCCAGCAATGTATCTCAGGGACAGAAACAGCTCCTCACAATTGCGAGAGCCATTCTTGCAGATAAGAAAATTTTAATTTTAGATGAGGCGACAAGTTCTGTTGATACGCGTACCGAAATTCGAATTCAGAAAGCAAT
The DNA here is from genome assembly GCA_900321855.1 of uncultured Eubacteriales bacterium. Taxonomy (GTDB): domain Bacteria; phylum Bacillota; class Clostridia; order Lachnospirales; family Lachnospiraceae; genus Bovifimicola. The sequence goes on from ONXS01000028.1 coordinate 9,937, forward strand.
GGATAACCTTATGAAAGGCAGAACAAGTTTTGTCATTGCCCACAGATTATCCACAATCAAAGATGCAGATGTCATTCTCGTCATGAAAGACGGAGATATTGTAGAACAGGGAAATCATGAGACACTTCTTGCAAAGAAAGGTTTCTACGCCGACCTCTACAATTCACAGTTCGAGAGTGATGATGCTTACGGACTCAGCTCGTAACTTCCTATGTGTCGTTGCGACCTGCCCTAGAGCCGAGCGAAAGGGAATTACAGCTTATAAGCGTCATCAAGAATGAATATATATTTATAAAAAATGTCAGAAAGTGAAGTACCTTTCTGACATTTTTTTTCTACTATTAAAAAAAATACTTGCTAAATTTCCCAGTTCGTGTGTATAATTGCTGTTAAATGAAAATTATATGACAGAAAGGGTATTCTAAAATGATAAAAGTTGTAAAATTCGGTGGAAGCTCCCTTGCAAGTGCCGAGCAGTTTAAGAAAGTTGCAAACATAATTAAAGCAGAGAAAGAGAGACGTTACATCATTCCTTCTGCGCCAGGTAAGAGATATTCAGCAGACATAAAGGTAACAGATATGTTATATGAGTGCTATGGTCTTGCATCAAAAGGCAAAGATTATAAGCAGTCTATGGAAAACATCAAGACAAGATACAATGAAATTATCAGTGAGTTAGGACTTGACCTCTCTCTTGAAAATGAATTTAAGATTATTGAGGCTGGATTTGTTGGAAGATCTGGTAGAGATTATGCAGCAAGCCGTGGAGAGTATTTAAATGGTATTGTCCTTGCAACATATTTAGGATACGAATTTATAGATTCAGCAGAAGTTATCTTCTTTGATGACTATGGTAATTTTGATGCTGAGAGAACAAATACAGCAGTAGCTGAAAAGTTAAGTGGAATTGAGTATGCTGTTATTCCGGGATTCTATGGTTCTATGCCAAATGATACAATCAAGACATTCTCAAGAGGAGGTTCTGATATTACAGGTTCTATCGTGGCTCGTGCAATCAAAGCTGACTTATATGAGAACTGGACAGATGTTTCCGGTGTTCTTGTAGCTGATCCTAGAATCGTTGATAATCCGGCAGTAATCAACACAATCACATACAAAGAGTTAAGAGAGTTGTCTTACATGGGCGCATCTGTTCTCCATGAAGATGCAATCTTCCCAGTTCGCAAAGAGGGTATTCCAATCAATATCAGAAATACAAACGCTCCAGAAGATGAAGGTACTATGATTGTTGAGAGCACATCAAAGAAATCAGAGTACACAATTACAGGTATTGCCGGTAAGCGTGGATTTACAACAGTAAGTATTGAGAAAGATATGATGAACTCAGAGCTTGGTTTCTGTAGAAAAGTTCTTGAAGAGTTTGAGAAACAGGGAATTTCAATTGAGCATATGCCTTCTGGTATCGATACAATGTCAGTCTTTGTAAGTCAGGAAGATTTCGTTAAGAAAGAGCAGGAAGTATTGGCAGGTATTCACAGAAATACTCATCCGGATACCATCGATATTGAGTCTGATATTGCATTAATCGCAATCGTTGGTCGTGGAATGAAGTCTACAAGAGGAACAGCAGGAAGAATTTTCTCAGCACTTGCACATGCCCGTGTCAATGTTCGTATGATTGATCAGGGTTCAAGTGAGTTAAATATTATTGTTGGTGTAGATGACTGTGATTTTGAAAAGGCAATTCAGGCAATTTATGATATTTTCGTAACAATTCAGTTATAATATGATATTCCCCGTACCTTAGATAGTGGCGAATTAAAATCAGTTGCTTGTGAATAGTTACAAATAAAAGAATGAAAAAATGGCGGGACTTTTGTATGCAACAGAGGTTTCGTCATTTTTATTCTTGACAGATAATCAATTGTTGGAAATATTTTCATAGATTTTGTGAGTAAAAATCCCAGATAAGATTAGAAAGAAAAATTAAGAAAGGAAATATGCGATGGAAAAAGTGAATAAGCAAGCCTTGAAATTTGGAATCTTTATAGGCTTAATTGCACTTGGAATTGGCGCAATGGTAATTGGAAGTAAAAACACACTTGTGAATGTGTTTGTTCTGGTTCTTGGTTTTGCACTTTTAATTAAGGGTGCAGATTATTTTGTGGACGGTGCGTCTGGTATTGCGGATAAATTTGGAATTCCGCAGATTGTGATTGGACTGACGATTGTGGCGTTTGGAACTTCGGCGCCAGAGGCAGCAGTGAGTATCAGTTCCGCCTTAAAGGGAAGTACCGGTCTTGCAGTTGGTAATGTACTTGGAAGTAATATTTTAAATATTCTTTTGATTTTAGGTATTACATCATGTATTACGACCATTAAGGTGGGAAAGAATACTGTATATTATGAGATGCCATTTGTCATCTTTATCACAGTGGTTCTTGTACTTATGGGAAAATTCAATGGAAAAATCGATTTTAAGTGCGGAGCTATTCTGTGGGTTTTCTTTGTTTTCTTCTTTATATATCTGATTTTTACGGCAAAGAAAGGAATGGGAGAACAGGGAGCAGGCGAAGATGCCAAAGGCGCGGCTGAGAAGAAAAATCCGATGGCACTTTTGATTTTGTTCTCTATCTGTGGTGTCGTGGCAATTGTTGTGGGAAGTGATATTACCGTGGACAGTGCGACACTGATTGCACAAAAATTTGGAATGAGTGACCGTCTGATTGGTCTTACAATTGTGGCATTTGGAACTTCACTTCCGGAACTTGTCACATCAGCGATTGCTGCCACGAAGAAAAAGGCAGATATTGCCATTGGAAATGTCGTTGGAAGTAATATTTTCAATGTTTTATTTGTGCTTGGAACGACAGCGTTGATTGAAACAGTCAATTATGAGGCAGCATTTATCAAAGATGGAATGATTGCGATTGCAGCAGCTGTTTTATTATTTGTCTGCTGTGTCAGAAAGAAACAGCTTGGCAGAATTGGCGGTATTGTGATGCTGCTCGGTTATGCCGCATATTTTGTGTATTTGATACGGTAAATAAATATAAAATACTTATGATATTTTATGAGGTCGCATATGCTATAGATATGTGACCTCTATTTATCTGGGTGAGAGTAGTCCCACTTCTATAAGTGGGGATTGAAAAATTAGTCTCAGCAGGAGAACAATCTCTCAAGGAGATGTAATGCTGTGTGAAAATGTGTACAATCAGTTGTTTGCAGTGGTATCGCATTTTTGGAAGAATACAGGTCGCAATCCCATTGGCTTTAGGCAATGGATCGTTCACTAGCTACTATTATTTATATACAAACTATACAGAAAATCTATAGGTTCACATACTTCCATTTTATGTTAGATTGCGTTATAATACAGACAATTGTGCAAAAGACACGACAGAGTGACGAAACCGAAAGGTTTTGTCTTGATTACCTGTTGCAAAAAAATATTTTACAGGAATAAAAAAAGGAGGATTTGATATGTCAAAAGATTGTGGATGCAAGGCTCAGACTACGGACAGTGAGTTAGAGATTATTGAGACAGTGAAAAAAATTAAAAAGAATTACGAGAATTCAGATATATTATGTTTAAAAAAGACAAAACATCTTCCAAGTCGAGGAGAGATTATTGGAATTATCAAAGATTTGAGAGGTGTGATGTTTCCGGGATATTTTGAGGAATACAGCATCAGCGTTTCTTATGCAGAGTATTATGCGGGAAATCGCATTGTCAATATTATTCAGAGATTGAATAAGCAGATTGTACTTGCTCTTCAGTATGAACATGATGAGGACGCAGATGATACAGAACTTTTTGCAAAAGCAGATGAAATCAGCAGAAATTTTGCAAAGAAAATTCCGGAAATTCAGGAGATGTTATTGATGGATGTGCAGGCGGGATTTGACGGTGACCCTGCTGCCAAGAGCAAAGAGGAGATTATCAGTTGTTATCCGGGATTTTTTGCAATTTATGTCTACAGACTTGCACACGAACTGTACAAAGAAAATGTTCCATTTGTGCCTAGAATTATGACAGAATATGCACATAATAAAACAGGTATCGATATTAATCCGGGTGCAACGATTGGAAAATATTTCTTTATTGACCACGGTACAGGCGTTGTTATCGGTGAGACAACAATCATTGGAGATTATGTCAAACTGTATCAGGGTGTTACACTTGGAGCACTTTCTACCAGAAGTGGACAGCAACTTCGTGATGTAAAACGTCACCCAACCATTGGAAATCGTGTGACAATTTATTCTGGAGCCTCTGTTCTCGGAGGAGAAACTGTGATTGGTGAGGGCTCTGTCATTGGCGGTAATGCGTTTATCACAGAGTCGATTCCAGCCAATGCAAAAGTCATTGTACAGAACCCTGAGTTCAAAATTAAAGAAACAAATAAGAAAACAAATCCAGACGCAATCAATTGGGAAATATAAGTCATAAGGTGTCTGATTATTATAAACTCTTTGGAGGAAAGAAAATGAAATCATTGTTACAGTATCTAAAAGGATACCGAAAAGAGTGTGTATTTGCACCTCTTTTCAAATTGTTAGAGGCGACCTTTGAATTGTTTGTGCCACTTGTTATGGCGGCAATCATTGACAAAGGTATCGCTGGTCAGGACAAACCTTATATTTTTAAGATGTGTCTGATTCTTGTAGCACTGGGACTGATTGGACTTGTATGTTCCATTACAGCTCAGTTTTTTGCGGCAAAAGCAGCCGTAGGTTTTTCGGCAAAATTAAGACATGCACTGTTTGCACACATTGGCAGTCTGTCTTATTCTGAGATTGACACACTTGGAACATCAACGCTGATTACGAGAATGACGGCTGATGTCAATCAGGTGCAGAATGGAGTCAATCTCACACTGAGACTCTTGCTCCGTTCACCATTTGTTGTACTCGGTGCAATGGTCATGGCATTTACCATTGATATAAAAGCAGCAATGATATTTGTAGTTGTCATTCCTGTTTTATGTATCATTGTATTCATGATTATGTTTATGAGCGTTCCGATGTACAAGACTGTACAGAAACGTCTCGACAAAGTATTAAAAATCACAAGAGAAAATCTGACTGGTGTCAGAGTCATTCGTGCATTTAACTTAGAGCAGAAAGAGAAAAAATCTTTTGACCACAACAACAGAAAACTCACAAAACTCCAGTTATTTGTGGGAAGAATTTCAGCAGTGATGAATCCGATTACTTATTGTGTCATCAATGGAGGTATTGTTGCGCTGATTGCAGTCGGAGCACTTCGTGTTGATATGGGACAGTTGTCACAGGGACAAGTTGTAGCGCTTGTCAACTATATGTCACAGATTCTCGTAGAGGTTGTAAAACTTGCAAATCTGATTATCACAGTGACAAAAGCACTTGCCTCTGCGAAGAGAGTCGAAGAGGTATTTGAGACAAAGACTTCGATTGATGAATCAGCTCCGGGAAGAAAGAACAAGGGCGGTTCTAAATATGCAGTTGAATTTAACAATGTCAACTTAAAATACAAGGGAGCAGGAGAAAATTCTCTTGAGTCCATCAGTTTCAAAGTAAAACAGGGTCAGACAGTTGGTATTATCGGAGGAACTGGTTGTGGTAAAACTTCGATTATCAATATGATTCCGAGATTTTATGATGCAACAGAGGGACATGTCCTTGTAAATGGAATGGATGTTAAGGACTGGAATGTGGAAAAACTGAGAGATCAAATTGGAGTCGTTCCACAGAAAGCCGTTTTATTTAAGGGAACCATTCGTGAAAATATGCAGTGGGGCAAAAATGATGCCACAGATGAGGAAATTAAGAAAGCATTAGAAATTGCTCAGGCGACAGAGGTTGTCGAGGGCAAAGAGCATAAATTAGATGAGATGGTAGAACAGGGAGGAAGAAATTTCTCAGGAGGTCAGAGACAGAGACTTACAATCGCGAGAGCAGTTGTAAAGAAACCATCAATTCTGATTTTAGATGACAGTGCCTCAGCACTTGATTTTGCAACCGATGCAAAACTTCGAAAGTCATTAAAGACAATGGACAAAAATACTACAGTATTTATCGTATCGCAGAGAACATCATCTATTCAGCATGCAGACCAGATTATTGTATTGGATGATGGAAAAATCGTAGATATTGGCACACATGAGAGCTTATTGAAGTCATGTGAAGAATATCAGGAAATTTATTATTCACAGGTATCAAATGGAAGAAAGGAGGCAAAATAAAATGAAAGAGTATTCACAGAAAAAGACAATTAAGACTGTCATGAGATATGGAAAAAGATATTCATTTTATTTTATCCTATCCATTCTCCTTGCAGCAGTGACAGTAGCACTGACACTGTATGTACCAATTTTGACAGGTCGTGCGATTGACGAGATTGTCGGAAAAGGTCAGGTCGATTTTAATAAAGTATTTGATATTTTGAAATTAATTATTCTTCTTGTCATTTTGACAGCGGCAGCACAGTGGCTGATGAATTTGTGCAACAATAAGATGACTTATGGTATTGTAAAAGACATTCGACACAAGGCATTTGCCAAGTTAGAAATTTTACCATTGAATTACATTGACTCTCATGCACATGGAGAGATTGTGAGCAAGATTATCACAGATGTAGATACCTTTGCCGATGGACTTTTGATGGGATTTACCCAGTTGTTCTCAGGTATTATGACCATTTTACTCACGCTTGCATTTATGATTTCAATCAATATTAAGATTACACTTGTTGTTGTCTTAATCACACCAATTTCATTGTTTGTGGCAAGTTTTATTGCAAAGAAAACGTACAGTATGTTCCGTTTACAGTCAGAGACAAGAGGGGAACAGACTGGTTTGATTGATGAAGTAATTGGAAATGAAAAAGTAGTTAAGGCATTTGGAAGAGAAGATGAGACATTGGAGCAGTTTGACGAAATCAATGAGAGACTGAGAAAATGTTCTCTCAGAGCCGTGTTTTTCTCATCTATCACCAATCCAGCTACAAGATTTGTAAACAGTTTGGTGTACACCGGTGTTGGAATTTCGGGTGCGTTGATTGCAATTTCAAATCCTGCCGCCCTCAGTGTCGGACAGCTTTCCTGCTTTTTAAGTTATGCAAATCAGTACACAAAGCCTTTTAATGAAATTTCCGGCGTTGTGACAGAACTTCAGAACGCCATTGCATGTGCGGCTAGAATATTTGCACTGATTGAGGAAGAGCCGGAATCTTCAGATGCAGACTCTGAGGAGCTCGGAGAAGTAAATGGACATGTGACATTAAAGGATGTTCATTTCTCATATGTTCCTGAGAAGAAATTAATTCAGGACTTCAGTCTGGACGTAAAACCGGGACAGAGAGTTGCGATTGTGGGACCAACTGGTTGTGGTAAGACAACGGTCATCAATCTTTTGATGAGATTTTATGATGTCAATTCCGGTTCCATTCAGGTAGAGGGAAAAGATATTCGTGAGGTCAAGAGAGCATCACTCAGGTCCAATTATGGTATGGTTCTTCAGGAGACATGGTTAAAAGAGGGAACCATTCGTGAGAATTTAATCATGGGTAAGCCTGATGCGACAGAAGAAGAGATGATTGCAGCAGCAAAGGCAAGTCATGCACACAGCTTTATTAAGCGACTCAGCAACGGATATGACACTTATATTTCAGAGGATGGAGGAAGTCTTTCACAGGGTCAGAAACAGCTCCTCTGTATCGCCAGAGTCATGCTCTGTCTGCCACCAATGCTGATTCTTGATGAGGCGACATCTTCGATTGATACAAGAACAGAGCAGAAGATTCAGAGTGCATTTAAGAAGATGATGGACGGCAGAACAAGTTTTATCGTAGCTCACAGATTATCAACAATCAAAGAGTCCGATGTCATTCTTGTTATGAAAGACGGAAATATCATTGAACAGGGAACACATGAAGAACTGTTAGAGCAGGGCGGATTTTACAATAACTTATATAATAGCCAGTTTGAGAAATAGAGCTATTCATGGTTCCGGAAAACAGAGGCAGACTTATTGTGCTTGCACAAAAAAGTCTGTTTCTGTTTTCTGGAAAGCCTGTAGGCTGCTCAAAAATACATGACAAAAACAGTTGCGTAGCAACGGCAGAGCTCGAAGAGCTGGTTTTTGGAGTGGATGTTTGAACACAGATAAGCAGTCCACCGACTCTAAGGCGTAAAGACGTAGGAGGGGTATCGGGGATGCTTATGTCAGGAGGGGTGAAAGCCACTTCTGACAAGCTGCAAAGCAGCCTGTGTTCATGAGCAAGTAGCGAAGTGGATTGCGAATATCTGCTTTACTACCATGAATAGGACAGACAATTCGTTTATTAAGCAGATGCCGGAGCACAAGGATGTGCAGAAGGCATCTGTTTGTTGTATATATAAATATGTGCTAAAATATGAACATACAAAACAAAGCCAGCGCAGTAAGCTGGTATGGTAATAGGAAAGGCGAAAGAAAATGGACAATTTAATTTACAGTTTAAATGCAACCATGCCAATCTTTTTTGTCATGGTTGTGGGATATGTGCTGAGACGTATTGGCATGATTGATGACCACTTTATTAAAGTGGCAAATAAGCTGTGTTTCAAAGTGACACTTCCATGTATGCTTTTAATCAATATGTTAGACTGTGACATCAAAGAGATTTTTGACGGAAAATATGTACTTTACTGTGCGCTCACGACTGTTATATGTATTGTAATTATCTGGTTTCTTGCAAAGATATGTCTCAGGGATAAGACTTTGGTTGGAGAGTTTGTTCAGTGTTCGTATCGAGGCAGTGCAGCAATTCTTGGAATTGCCCTTGTCACCAATATTTGTGGAAACTCGACCATTACATCTCTGATGATGCTTGGTTCTGTTCCACTTTATAATGTATTTGCAGTGACGATTCTGACTTTTGAGTCACCACAGAGAAGTGCGAATGAGAGTAGAAAAGATGGAATTATCAAGTCTTTGAAGGGTATCGCTACCAATCCGATTATTCTGGGAATTATCGGAGGTATGCTGTTGTCGCTGATTGATTTCAAACTGATGACAGTTCCAAGAAAGATGATTACAAGTATTGGAAGTCTCACAACCCCACTTGCTCTGCTTTGTATTGGAGGAGGATTTGAGGGAAGAAAAGCGATTAAGAAAATTGTTCCAACAGTTGTTGCAACAGCAATCAAGCTCGTCATTCAGCCAGCAGTTTTTCTTCCGGTTGCCATTATGATGGGATTTGATTCAGACAAGATTGTAGCCGCACTGATTATGCTCGGTGCACCGACAACGGCGACAAGCTATATTATGTCGCGAAGTCTCGGTCATGAGGGAGTGCTGTCAGCAAGTATTGTGGTGCTCACAACATTGTTATCTGCATTTACGATTACCGGATGGGTATTTGTGCTCAGGAGTATGGGATATATTTAACGAAATGAACTGCAAAGCAGTATTCGATTGTCAGCAAAGACAACAAATAGAAAAGCCACGAAAACGTTTTTGATTTTCGTGGCTTTTGGTATTTTGTGTATGTATTGCAAGTGATTATAACTCGTCTTTATGTGCTCTGTAAGCAATAAATGCAAGTGTTAAGTAGAATAAAAACAATCCATTGTAATATAAAAATGAACTGAACTGTGGAAGGAATTTTAAATATTCCTTGAATAAAGAGAAGAACATTCCGTTAAATGCATTTAAGCCGCTGAAGAAGAATCCTGCTCCTAAGTATGTAAGAGAGAATACGGTTGCAGCGACATTTTTCTTAACAATCCCGTAAGCGAATACAACTAAAACAAAAATAGCAAATAAATTTCTAAAAATATCTGTAAATGAATAGTATCCGTAAGAGTAAGGCTCTGTCATGTCTACGATGTCCTGAATGGCATCAATCAAAAATGTAATTGCAATACCTGAGAGAGAGATTGCATATAAATATTTGTTAAATGTGATGCCTGCAAAATCAAGAATGGCGAAAGTTAAAAGACAACCGACAGATAAAAAGACGAATACTCGGTCTAAATAACTCCATACATTGCCAGACACATCTTTTGGAATTAGCATAAAAATTGCTAATAAAGAGAAAAATGCAGCAACACCACTGAGGATAACAGCTACTAATTTGTTTGTTTTCATAATGAAACCTCCATATAAAATTTTATTCATATTTAAAAAATAAAAATCTTCACATAATTCAAGATATTTAAATTATTAAATATGCCGCTATTGTAACATTATGATTTTATAAAGTAAAGTATTACACTTCCATTTTATTTCTCCTTATGATAAAATAGCCTCAACGAAAGTTTTGAGATACCTATTATTGGAGGAACGAAGAAAATGAGTAAAATACTTATTAAAAATGGTCGTGTGCTTGACCCTGCATCAAATACAGATCAGATTTTAGATGTATTAATTGAAGATGGAAAGATTGCAAAAGTTTCTGAAAATCAGGAAGTTGCAGATGCACAGATTATCGATGCGACTGGAAAATTTGTTATGCCAGGACTGATTGATTTGCATGTGCATTTGAGAGATCCGGGATTTACCTATAAAGAGACAATTCAGACTGGAACAATGGCAGCAGCACACGGAGGAGTGACAACCGTTTGTCCAATGCCAAATACAAAGCCGGCCACAGACAATCCGGAGATTGTAAAAGAGATTGTAGAGCGTTCTAAGACAGAGGCTTGTGTAAATGTACTTCCGGTTGGAGCAGTTACAATCGGTCAGATTGGAAAAGAAGTGACAAATATCAGAGGTATGCGTGAAAATGGAATCTGTGCAATCAGTGAAGATGGAAAATCCGTTATGGACTCTGCTGTGTACAGACAGGCGATGAAGATTGCAGCGGAACTTGACATTCCTGTGATGGCACACTGCGAGGACATCAATCTTGTAGACAAGGGTGTGATGAACATGGATTCCAAATCAGAGGCACTGGGACTTCGCGGAATTTCTAATGCTGTTGAGGACATCATCGTTGCAAGAGATATTTTACTTGCCAAAGAGACAGGTGCGAGACTTCACTTGTGTCATTGTTCCACAAAAGACAGTGTTCGTATGGTCAAAGAGGCAAAGGAAGATGGAATTGATGTGACAGCAGAGGTTTGTCCTCATCATTTCATTTTATCAACGGAAGATATTCCTAGTGATGATGGAAATTACAAGATGAATCCACCGCTCAGAACAAAGGAAGATGTCGAGGCATTAAAAGAGGGATTGAAGAGTGGAATTATGGAGGTCATTTCTACCGACCATGCCCCTCACAGTGCAGAGGAGAAGAGCAGAGGATTTGAAAAATCTCCATTTGGAATTGTGGGAATTGAGACTTCTGCAAGTCTTACCTATACAGAACTTGTATTAAAAGGATACCTCACACCACTTCAGATGGTAGAGAAGATGAGCTACAATCCGGCAAAGATTTTGAAGATTGACAAGGGCCAGTTAAAAGAGGGATTTGTGGCAGATGTCGTCATATTTGACCCAGAGGCAGAATATGAAATTAATCCAGATGATTTTTATTCAATGGGCAAGAACCAGCCATTTACTGGCAAGAAAGTAAAAGGAAAAGTGGAATATACAATTTGCGGTGGAGAGATTGTGTATCCATTTGCCAAGTAATACACTCTAAAATGAAGATTTTTGAGATGTAGAGTGAATGGAAATTTGTGGCCGGCGAGGGAGTTCACTCCAAGATGGAAAAAGCTTGAGATATGGAGTGAATGGAAATTTGTGGCCGGTGGTGGAGTTCACTCCAAGATAGCAAAAGTTTGAGATGTAGAGTGAATGGAAATTGTGTGACCGGTGGTCGAGTTCACTCTAAGATAGCAAAAGTTTGAGATGTGGAGTGAATGGAAATTGTGTGGCTGTTGGTGGAGTTCACTCTAAGATAGTAAAAGTTTGAGATGCGGAGTGAATGGAAATTTGTGACCGGTGGTGGAGTTCACTCTAAGATAGCAAAAGCTTGAGATGTGGAGTGAATGGAAATTGTGTGGCTGGTGGTCGAGTTCACTCTAGGATAGCAAAAGTTTGAGATGTAGAGTGAATGGAAATTTGTGACCGGTGGTTGAGTTCACTCCAAGATAGCAAAAGTTTGAGATGCGGAGTGAATGG
>ONXS01000037.1 GCA_900321855.1 uncultured Eubacteriales bacterium
GCCTGCATCGTGCTTATGTGGATGCCTCTCCTTGTGTGGAAATTCGGATTTGCAAGCGTTCTTGACATGATGCTTTACATGGCGTGCAACGGACTGCTTCTTGCCGCGTATTGGATCGCGTTTGCGTTCTATATGAAGCGCAGGACAGTGCGGCTCGCGATCGTCCTCGCGGTGCTTCCCTCATGCATTTTCCTGCTCAGCGGCATCCTGTTACGGCATTGGCTGCTTGTCGCTTTTGCCATACTGTTTGCGATTGGGCATATATACGTGACTTACAAGAACGCGATACTTATCAAGGACAGAAACTGACAAGCAACAAAAGCCAAGAAGACGCATAAAAATGGTATAATACACATATGATTACATTCGTGAATAAGTATATTCATGGGAGAAAGGTTGGTTATTTATGGATAAGTTTAATATGGATAAATTGAACAATATGATTAATGTATCGAAATTAAATAATCTTATTAAAAAAGAGGAAGAGAAGGACTGCAAGAAGAAAAAAGCCTGCATTATTGTTACAGCAATTGTAGCAGTGATTGGTTTAGCGTTAATTGGTTATGGTCTTTACAAGTATTTGAAACCAGATTATTTGGACGAATTCGATGATGATGAGTTCGATGATGATTTTGATGATGACTTTTTAGATGATGAAGATTTAGACTAAAGTGCAGAATTTCGAATAATATGAGAGCTATCGTTTGCAAACGATAGCTTTTTCTTTTGAGTTTGCTATGCTATACTCTAGTAAAATTTGAAAAAAGGTATTGTGATTCTGAGCAATATCGGTTACACTTACCTTGAAAATCACTTTGAACTTTCAAAAGAGGAGGAAATTGGAAATGAACGACAACAGTGCAGGAAAAGAATTATTGTTGCTATTTATTGGATTATTGATGTGCGGAGTGGGATTATATTTATTTTTTAGCAATGTTCATGTATATACATCATTTAGTTCGATGTATGGCGGATGGGGATTGAATGGAGGAAGAGGAGTTTCGGGAGGAATTGTTCTGATACCATTGATTCTTGGAATTGTTGTATGGGTTATTTTTCCTAAGAGCTTTGCAGGAAAATTTATCTGTATTCTTGGAACCTTATTTATTGTGATTGGAATTATATCAAGTATGAGATTTTCATGGTCTGGCGGAAGTTTATTTAATGTAATTATGATTCTGATTTTAATTTTTGGTGGCGGTGCACTTGCACTTCGAGTATTATTTATGCCAAATATTAGAAATACAAAGACAAAAGATAAAATAAATCAGATTAATGACAAATTAGATTTGTAAAATATTTTTAGAGCAAAAAACAGGTATTTCAGCGAATTATCAAAAGCGGAAATACCTGTTTTATTTTTATTATCTGAGGTGACATCACAAATATGCGAGAATCAAATATGCGAGAATCAATTCTGATTCTTCCGAAAATAATGATTCATATGCTATTGTATTAATTATAATTGCTGTTTCTTAATTATTTTTTTGACATCAATACAACCGTCTTAACGATACTTTCGTTGTCCGAATCTAATTTTACTATTGTTCCAACTTATATTCAGCCTATATTTTTAAAACTTCTAAATTAATGTATAATTGTTACCATTTTGGTTGACACTGTATACCATAAAACGTATAATAACAATAAAGGAAGGTGATTATATGGCAACTGCTCCAACTCAAATCAGAATTGATGCAGATATTAAAAAGCAGGCATCTGAATTATTTAGTAACTTAGGACTAGATATGTCTAGTGCTGTCAATCTTTTTCTCCATCAGTGTGTTATGCGTGGTGGCATTCCTTTTTCTGTTGAAATGCCTAAATACAACGCAAATACTTTAAATGCTATGGAAGAAGCCAGACGTATCTCCCGTGATCCTGACATCAAGGGATATTCGTCTATGGATGAACTCAAGAAAGCACTTGATGACTAATGTATGAAGTAAAATTTACCAATGCCTTTAAAAAAAGCTACAAGCTTATGAAAAAGCGTGGGTTAGACATTTCTTTGCTCGATGAGGTTGTCGATACTCTGCGTCAGGGCAAAAAGCTCGATGACAAATATCATGATCACGCATTAACTGGAAATTATCAGGGATTTCGTGAATGTCATATCAAACCGGACTGGCTCTTAATTTATTTGATAGAAAATGATATTTTAACGCTCACTCTGGTTGATACTGGATCTCACTCCGATTTGTTTAAGATGTAATATGGATATAGGCTTCTCATATATTGAGGAGCCTTTTTCTTTTGTAAAAAAATAGACAGCCACTATTATGTGTTGTGGTCAAGCTTTTTTTTGTTGGGACAAAAGAACAACCGTCTCCACATGATACGTCTGTGGGAACATATCAACTGCACAAGCCTTGACAACCTGATAGCCTTTTTCCTGTAATACGACAAGATCTCTTGCGAGGGAAGTAGGTTTACATGAGATATAAACTAGGTGGTCAACACCGTAGTTGATAATCTTATTCAATGCGTGAGGATGGATTCCGTCTCTTGGTGGATCGAGGACGATAAGGTCTGGTTTTTCTTCAATGTCATCAATTACCTTTAATACATCACCGGCAATAAATTCACAGTTGTCGAGTCCGTTGAGTTTTGCATTTTCTTTTGCTGCTTGTACAGCCTCTTCGATAATTTCAACACCGATGACTTTATTGGCAACTTTTGCGAGCATTTGAGCGATGGTTCCTGTTCCGCTATATAAATCAAATACCTTTTTATCCTTAGTGTCACCGACATATTCTCTTGCCTTTTCGTAAAGTCTCTCTGCACCGAGGGAATTTGTCTGGAAGAAGGAGAATACAGAAATCTTGAATTTTAATCCGAGAATTTCTTCGTAAATATAATCACGGCCAAATAAAATCTCTGTCTTGTCACTGCGAACCATATCAGCAAGACCATCATTGTAAATGTGCATAATTCCTACAATTTCGCCGGAAAGTGTAAGCTTTTTCAGGCGCTCTGTGAGGAGGTCAAATGGAACATCCATAGTAGAAGTAGTGACAATGGCAATGATAATTTCTTTTGTTCTCTTGCCGCGGCGGATTAAGACGTGTCTCAAATACCCCTCTTTGGACATCTTGTGATAATATGGAATGTTTAATTCTTTAAAATAATCAAGAATGACATCGAGAATCTGATTGTAGTCATTGTCGACAATTTTACATGTGTTTGTATCTACAATGTCATAAAAACTGCCTTTTTTGTGAAGACCGAGTGTTAAGTCGCCACCCTTGAACTGGTCACCAAAAGAGTATTCCATTTTGTTTCGATAATAAAATTCTTCCGGACTTCCAATAATTCCTTCAAAATTATATTCGTCACGAATAACTCCGTCTAAGATAGTCCTTACGGTATTTTCTTTGAGCGCTAACTGATTTTTGTAGCTGAGTGTCTGGTAGGTACAGCCGCCACAGAGTCCGAATTTGGAACACTCTGGATTGCAGTCCTCTAATTCTGACTTTTCGAGAATATCAATGACTCTGCCTTCACATTTGGAAGAGCGCTTTTTTGTGAGGAGAAATTTTACTTTTTGCCCCTTGATACCGCCGGGGATAGTCACTTTTGTTGTCACCAGTCCCTGTTCTTTTAACTCTTCATAATATATGATTCCTTTATTTGGAAATTGAATTTCGCTGATGGTTCCGATATATTCCTGTCCTTTTTTCATAATAAGTCATTAACCTTTCTTTTTGATATGTAAACCTTCTCAGAACAAAATGGTTCCTGAAATCGTATGGTTTTGAATATCTCTATTATACTTTATTTTGTGAAATTAGAAAACAGGTATTTTCGACTCAAATATAAGGTAAAAAACATCAATACTACCCATGTGGGTAGTTTCCTATAAAGATAAAGTTTGGTATAATAAAAGAATAGAATTGAGCGTAAAATGATTAAAAATATAAAGAGTGGAATCGAGCATAAAGTGATTAAAATATAAAGAATATATTGAGTGAAAATCATTAGAAGATCATATTGGGAGATGATGGCGTGAAAGATTATTTTGACATAAAGTTTCACAAGACAACGTATCGGGCAGAGATTATGGCAGGCATAACCATGTTTCTTTCTACGGTATATATACTCGTAGTCAATCCTACGGTGCTGCAGCAGTGTGGGATGGATTACTACAGTGTGTTTTTGGCAACTGTTTTTACAAGTGCAATATCAACCTTTGTGATGTCAGTATATGCAAAGATGCCGATTTTGCTGGCACCGGGACTGTCCATGAATGTAATGTTTGTCGTTGTGACAATGAGATATTTTCATGGTGATTACAAAATGGCATTGCTCGGAACCTATTTGTCCGGAGTGCTGTTTTTTGCACTGGTGATAACGGGAATATTTCGTGAAATTGACAACAGGATTCCTGATTGTGTAAAGAGCGGAGTGCTGGCGGGACTCGGTCTTGCCTTGATGAGAACAGGTTTAAATTCAGTACAGTTTTTTGAAAAAACGATTTCCAAAGAGGTCTTGCTTACAATTATCGGAATTGTTGTTATGTGGATTTTGAGGAGACATCATGTTAGTGGATTTATCATTTATGGAATGTTGATTACGGCAATCGTGGGTTGTGTCGGGATGGCGATTTTAAGTCCTGATAATTTTGTAAAGGAAATTTCAGATATGATTGCATATGAGGCTTTTGAGTGGAAAGGGGAACAGTTTTTTCGTGAGTGTTTTCACTTTCCTTCAGTGACAACCATTATGAGAAATCCAGAGAAGTTACTGAACTTACTCACAGTGACAGCAATCTTTACGATATATCATTTTGCAGATGCAGTGGGTACGACTTCTTCAATTTATATTTTTATGAAAGAGACAGGAACGGAGCTGCCGGCATCTTATCGTGAAAAATCAATGTATGTCAATGGAATTGCAGGAATGGTGAGTGGACTGTTTGGAACATCATCTGCGACCAGTTATGCCGAGTCAACTGTTGGAGTGGCAGAGGGAGCCAAGACTGGTGTGGCAAGCCTGACAGCGAGTATTTTGTTTCTGCTCTTTGGATTTGTCATCCGATTTGTCAATGGGATTCCGACATTTATCACAGCCCCAACACTGATTGTTTCAGGTGTCATATCCTGTATGATTTTAAAGCATTTAAAAGAGTGGAAATGGGTAGAGAGAGTGATTACAGTTGCCATGACTTTATATATTGGATTCACGTTCCAGATTGCAAATGGGGTAATAGCTGGAATGTTGGTATACATGGGATACCTGATGGGAATAAGAAAATTTGCGGCAAAAAAGGCGGGTGATGTAAAATGAATACATTGGTAACCCTTCTGCTTGCGACACAGGCATTTGTGTCACTGTCGCTTGCTATTGGAATGGCTTTTCGTGAGAGTACATATATTCGGGAAAATGCAATGATGATTTTGCATATGCTGTCTGTATTTGTGTGGAATTTGTGCTATGCGATTTTGATGGATTCGGGGAATGAACGCGAAAATTTGAGGTATGTTTGCAGAAATGTGGCAGTGCTGATGATGATATTTTCTATGTTATTCAGCCATTATACAGCAATGAGCAGTACAGGAGTGAAGAAGAAAACGGTCAGTAGAATTATCAAGGTGGAGATGATTATAGGACTGATTATCTATCCGATGAATATTGCGAGAGAATCTGTGCGGTTTACAAAAGTTTCTTATGGATGGACGTACTATTTCGAACCATATATTGGAAGAACTATTTTCGATATATTTTTAGTAATTATTTTTGTATCGACATCTGTGACAGCAATTTATGGAATGTTTCATGCGAAGAAAAAGAGGGAAAAAGTATTTTCAAAATATGTTTTTATATGTTCTTTGATTATGATGGTATCTATGCTGCCGGATACGATACTTCCGTTGCTGAATAAGCCTCTGTTTCCGGGAAGTGCCATAGGAATGTTTATCTGCACCATAATAATTTACATTATGGCAGTTCGAAAAAATGTGGAGCGGCTGACGGTCAGCAACGTATCTCCATACATTTTCAATACAATTGATATGCCAATGCTTGTAATAGATGAAAAAAACAATATCTCATTGATGAATAAAGCCGCAAATTCATTTTTTCACACCACGGCAGATAAAATATCAGGTCACAATCTGGAGAAATTTTTTGAGATGGAGGCTGCACTAGACGATACAAAAACACTCAAGGAGTTGAAATGTGATGCGAAATGTAAGGTGAATTTTGCAGAATGTACTCTTCAGTTTACTCCTGTCTCTGATTTATATGGAGGTTCGCTCGGACATATTGTTATGATTACCGATGTAACTGATAAAATTCAGATGATTAATGAACTTGAGGAATATCGAAATCATCTTCAGGAGAATTTAAATAAGAAATCTCTGGAACTGCAGTCTGTAATTTTAGAGGCAATTACTGCGATTGCAAATACCATTGATGCGAAAGACGAGTATACGAATGGTCACTCAAAGCGAGTGGCAGAGTATGCGACTGCACTTGCGGTTGCGCTGCACAAAGATGAAGAATATGTGAGTAATCTACGGCATATGGCACTTCTGCATGATATTGGAAAAATTGGAGTTCCGGATTCTGTTTTAAATAAGGTTGGACGATTGACAGATACAGAATTTGAGATGATAAAACAGCACACATCCATTGGAGCGGATATTTTAAAGAATATTACGATGATTCAGGGTGTCAATCTCGGCGCAAAATATCATCATGAGAGATACGATGGCAGAGGATACCCGCAGGGCCTTGCCGGAGAAGAGATTCCTTATGAGGCGAGGATTATAGGAATTGCGGATGCCTATGATGCTATGACAAGTAATCGTGTATACCGAAAAAGGCTGCCAAAAGAAGTTGTTATGGAAGAATTGCGAAAGGGCAGAGGAGTGCAGTTTGATCCGGAAATGACAGATGTATTTTTGACACTGGTCGAGAGTGGGCAGGTAGAACCGAGGGAAACGATAGAATGTGTAGACGAAACTGTGATTGAGGAAGGAACAAGATTGCTTGAGAACACCTTGAGTTCTCCATTAGACATTGGTGACGGGGTACAGAGCTATATGAGTACACATTCCGAGAAACTGAAATTTGTAAGGCAGTATTTTGAGAAGACAGAGCAAACCTATCGATTGAAATCAAAAATGATAGTTTTTCACATTCACGCAAATAATCAGGAATATACCAGTGAGAGCATGGAGCATGCGAAACAATCACTTGATGTAGCGATTCATAAGAGTCTGAAGAATGGAAGTTTTTGCAATATATGTCGCGAGAACCAGATTATTGTAGTGATTATGGATGAAAATAAGGACAATATTCATTTGTCCATGAACCGAATTCTTCAGAATTATTACAGAGTACGTTCAGAAAATATCTTTGATGTAAATTTTTATGTTTTGTGGTAGAATAGTAAAGCAAAGAAAAGCCATAGTGCAAAGGATTGCATATGGCTTTTCTTGTTTTTGACAATAAGTTGTTCACAAAGCGTACAATTTATCGTTTATGAGAGCGGCGGTAAGCATGCTCGTGCAGTGTTCAGACAGATGTTGTGTAATAGGACAGACAGAGATTTTGAGACACTGATTTTGCGTGGTTTCTGTTGCTGTGAAAAATAAATTAAGAAAGGAAGAAGTTGTGAAAAAGAAAGAAAAAAGAGATTCGTTTAAGAGTAGCTGGGGATTTATACTTGCCTGCATTGGTTCTGCGGTAGGAATGGGAAATATCTGGATGTTCTCAACGAGGGTATCTCTCTATGGTGGAGGAGCATTTTTAATTCCATACTTTATATTTGTGATTCTGATTGGATTTACAGGTGTCATTGGCGAGATGAGTTTTGGACGTGCAGTGAAATCGGGACCAATTGATGCGTTTTCGGCAGCCTGCAGAACAAAAGGCGAAGGGAAAACAAAGATAGGGGCAATGCTTGGAGGTATTCCGGTACTGGGTTCTCTTGCAATGGGTATCGGTTATACAGTTGTAATGGGCTGGATACTCAGATATATGGTTGGCTCGTTTACAGGTGCGACACTGAATCATGGAAGTGTGGAAGAATTTGGAGGAGCTTTTGGAAGTATGGCCTCTGCATTTGGAAATAACGCATGGCAGATTGCGGCACTTGTGATTGGAATTATGATTCTGATGCTCGGTGTTGGAAGTGGAATTGAGAAGGCAAATAAATTGCTGATGCCTGTTTTTTTCTTTTTATTTGTTATTCTCGGAGCATACGTTATGTTTCAGTCGGGAGCGGCAGATGGATATAGATATATTTTTCGGATAGATATGAAAGCACTTGCAAATCCAAAAACGTGGATTTTTGCACTGGGACAGGCATTTTTTTCGCTGTCAGTTGCTGGTTCGGGAACGTTGATTTATGGTTCTTATTTATCGGATGAGGAAGATATTCCAAAGAGTGCAGCGAGAGTTGCACTCTTTGATACAATGGCAGCGATGCTCGCATCACTTGTTATTATACCGGCAATGGCAACTACCGGAGCACAGTTAAATCAGGGTGGTCCGGGGCTGTTGTTTATTTTTCTTCCAAGCTTAATCAAGTCGATGCCGGGTGGAAGAATTATCTGTATCATTTTCTTTGTGGCAGTATTTTTTGCAGGTCTGACATCTTTAATTAATCTGTATGAAACACCAATTGCAACTGTTCAGGAGAAGTTTGGCTTAAACAGAAAAATTGCGTGTGGAATTGTCGGTACATTTTCTGCAATTATATCGGTATTAATTCAGGGGATTGTTTCTGATTGGATGGATGTCTTATCTATTTATATTTGTCCACTTGGAGCAGGACTTGCGGGAATTATGTTTTTCTGGGTTCTTGGAAAAGATTATGTATCGGAGCAGGTAAACAAAGGAAGAGAGAAGAAGTTCACAGATGCGTTTTATGTCATTTGCAAATACATCTATGTGCCGGTATGTTTTCTTGTATTGATACTCGGAGCTGTTCTTGGAGGAATCGGTTAGAGCGACAGATATGCAGCTGCAAAAAAAATAAAAGTAAAAACAAAAGAAGGAGACGATTTGTCTCCTTCTTTTTCAATTGATGCTGTATGTATAATATCCTGTAAATTCGCATTATATAATTCCATCAGTGCGAACATCTTATCTGCAAGTGGAAGAGCATCGCCTCTCTCGTACTTGTAGATGGCCTGAACAGAACCAATACAGAGATAATCTCTAATCTGTTCCACTGTATAGTTGTGTTGTAAACGCAGCTGTCTGAGATTGTTTCCAATCTGAGCCATGTCATACTCTGGTCTGGTTCCAATACAATTACTGTCTAAAATCTGATTTGCTGTGTTATTCATTTTTTACTACCTCCATATCCGACAGGTAAAATCTACCACTGTCATTGCAATAAAACTCATCCCTCGTGTATGTCCTTTCATAAAGTGAAAGAAATTTAATTATATAAAAAAAGTAAGAAAATGTCAATAACAACGCTAGGAATATTCATAAAGTTTTACACAATTTCTTGTGATTTTTGCATTATATAAAGCTCTGTCGGCAAATAACATCATTTTGTCGGCATGCTCTATTTTTTTATCCGTATTCCAGATACCTCCAATACTGATGGATACTTTAATATCAGGATATGCAGGTATACAAATCTGATTGACATTTGAGCGAATATCTTCCAGTTTATCAATAAACTGTTCTTTTGACAATTCCGGAAATGCAATCAGAAACTCATCGCCGCCATATCGAATCAGACTGTCCTGATTGCTGACACAGGAGCGAATGACACGTGCAACTTCAGCGAGGAACAAGTCTCCGCACCGATGACCATATGTATCATTGATATGTTTGAAATGGTCAATATCCATCATGGCGACAGCACTCATATTCAGATAGCGAATTTGTTCATCGTAATATCTGCGGTTGTTGATTTTTGTTAAGGAATCATTGTAAATTCTATCGGTATACTCTGTGATTCTCTCGATAAATGCCTCTTTTCCAAATGTTCCGCAAAGAGCGAGGTCGGACACTTTTTCCACGATTTCCAAAAGACATGGGGTATCTTCTACTACGATGTACTGGGAAGTGACATGAAAAATATCATTCCCCACGAATTCAAATTTTGTAACACGTGTTTTATCTTTGTATGCCAGAGAAGAGATACAATTCTGGCAGCGTTTTGTTTTATTCCAGACATCATAACAGTGATACTCAGAACAGTGACATTTTCCCTCGGAATCATAGCTAAGAACTCTCTACAGTCCGGCATCAACAATTCGGACAACGTCAAAAATTAAAGACAGTTTTTTGACAAGCTCGGCGAGCTCTTTCTGTGTAAGAACTGGATACATGAAAAATCCTCCTAAATAATCTCTTCAAATTTTAATCCAAGAGTTTCACAGTTTTTCATACATTCTGTAATTGGCAAAGGTTTGCCAAATAAAAATCCCTGAACTTTTTCACAGCCAATTTCTTTCAGGAAAGAATACTGCTCATCTGTTTCCACGCCTTCGGCGAGTGTCTCAATTCCTATTCTGCTGGCCATTTCAACGGTAGACTGAATAATATGTTTGGATTTGTCTGTAAAACTTGAAATAAAATCCATATCAATTTTTAATTCATCAAAGTTATAGTCTTTTAGGACATTTAGGGAAGAATAACCACTTCCAAAGTCATCCATCCATACGGAATATCCTGTTTTATGGAATTTCTCAATAATGTCACGAATGAATTTGTCGCTAATCATGATACTCTCTGTAATCTCGATATTAATTAATTTTCTTGGAATATTATTTGATTCTACCTGTTCTTCTACAATAGAGTAAATATCACAGGAAATAAAATCTAACTTTGAGAGATTAAATGATACAGGGACAACCTGATTGCCGTGGTCAAGATTATATCGTAAATCCTGACAAATTTTCTTGATAATATAGGAATCTAATTTATGAATCTGGTGTGTCTCTTCAAGAGCGGCAATAAACACGCCCGGACTCAAAAGACCATAAACAGAGTCTTTCCATCTGGATAATGCCTCAAATCCACAGACCTGATTTGTAGAGGTGCGGATAACCGGCTGATAATAAACAATAATTTCTTCATTTTTAATTGCCTTGTCAATATTGACAGAGACATATTCATATAAATCAGATGTAGCTTTTAAAATCGGATTATAGACCTGATAGTATTTGTCCATCGTGTTTTTGATGGATTTACATGCAAGTCGTGCATAATCACAGGCGAGAGTCAAATCAGTTTCTGTTCTGGAAATCTGATAGATACCTGCCTTGATTTCAACCGTGAGCCCCTGACCGAGATTCAAAATCATCTGATGAACTGCGCGAATTCTTGTCTGGTAGTCGGGGAGATTGCCGACAACAACGAAATGGTCGTCAGAAAAACGACATACCATCTGGTCTGAAAAATATTCTTTCAGTACATTGGCAACATTTTTCAGCAGTTCATTTCCTGCCTGAAAACCATAGGTGTAGTTGTATTTCTTCATATTACTTAAATCAAAATAAATAATAGTTGGAAGATTATTCTCGGACAGAATCTGATTTACCTTTTCCACACCTCTGAGAAGAAAATAGTTCATATTTGCAAGTCCTGTGAGACTATCGTGATATTTCACATCTTTTAGATTTGCACTGATAATATAAACGTCTTTTCCTGCAAATGTACTTGTTCTGACACGAAATACAAGTTCAGAATTGTTTTCAGGATTGACAATGATAGATTCCCCTTTATCAGCAATGGAATCAAAATCAATCCACGGTTTTTCATCGGCAGAAAAGAAATATTCTTCAAATGTAATTCCAGAGTCAAATGATCTGGAAGGGTGGAGAAGTGCACGAATCGTACTGTTGCTCATGAGAATCTCGTGGGTATCAATCGTAATTACGGCCATAGCTTCATTTGTTTTATTAATAAGTTCCAATATAGAATGATCGAAAATTCTGTTGTCTGCATAATTTTGGCTGACAGCGGCTGAAATATCATCATAGGTCACAATGGCATAGCGCTTATTGTTGATGAACTGATGGTATCCATAGGCATGCAGATAACAATATTCGTCCCCACCATAGAGTTTTTCGCGATAAATGACATCATAAGTTTTGTCATAGAGTGCAAATTCGCGGGCAGCATTGGCAATTCGAATACTGTCATCACTGTGTACGTTCACATACATATTATAATTTAACTGATGAATGACATCATCTCTAGTCATTTCTGGATTCTGCAAGGCGATAAATCCCTCGGAAACGAGAA
Organism: uncultured Eubacteriales bacterium; assembly: GCA_900321855.1. GTDB lineage: Bacteria > Bacillota > Clostridia > Lachnospirales > Lachnospiraceae > Bovifimicola. The sequence goes on from ONXS01000037.1 coordinate 12,229, forward strand.
ATGTTGATATTTTTCCGTTTTCAAATGTATAAATTACAAGTGGTACAGGGGAAGATTCTATAAATATTTTGAATTCACTGATGTTGCTTGAAAAAAACATAATATTCCCTCTCTTTCACATTAGTTTCTAAAAACATAACTACCTATACTATACGAGATTATGTATGGAAAATCAATGAAAAAATGAAAATAATAGACCCAATGTTGACATAAAAATACAAAGTAAATATAATACTTCTAAAAACAAAGAAGGAGAAAAAATATGGACTTTGTTTATTCGATTGATGATTCTATTTTGTGGTTTATCCGAAATCATCTGGTGACAGAGTTTCTGACACCTGTGTTAAAATTTATCACAACTTTGGGAAATGCAGGACTCATATGGATTGCATTTACAATTCTCATGCTGATATATAAACCGACTAGAAAAGTGGGAATAATTTCCGCAATTGCACTGGTGGAAGAATTTATTCTTTGCAATGGCATTTTAAAGAATGTCATCAGGCGCGCCAGACCGTGGACCAGAATCGAAGGACTGACTCCTCTGGTAACGAAACCAACGGATTTTTCATTTCCATCGGGACATTCTTCCAGTTCTTTCGCAGTGGGATTTACCATGTTTCGAAAAGCGGATAAAAAAATTGGAATTCCGGCACTGATTCTGGCAATCTTGATTGCGGCATCAAGATTATATGTAGCTGTTCATTATCCGACTGATGTGTTGGCAGGATTGCTGATTGGAATTATTTTTAGTTATATTGGAGAGTTTACATATAATAAGGTAAAAGAATATATGGAGCACCGAAATGAATCATAAAAAAGATATATTAAAGATGTTAATTGTTCTCTCGATTCCAACCGTGATTGAGCAGATTATGAGTACACTGCTGCAATATGTGGACACTGCGATGGTAGGTCATCTTGGTGAAAAAGCGACAGCAGCCGTTTCTACAACGACAACAGTAAACTGGCTGGTGAGCAGCGTTCCATATGCTTTTGGAATCGCATTTCTTGCATTGATTGCAAAAGAATCCGGAGCAAAGAATGAGAAGAATACGAAAAAGCTGGCAGCACAGACGTTTCATGTTGTCGCTGTCATTGGTGTGGTAATGACAATTGTCTGTCTGTTATTAAGTCCTTACATTCCGGTGTGGATGAACGCAGAGAAGGATATTAGGAAAGATGCGTCTGACTATTTTTTTATTGTAAGTACCGTGATGTTGTTTCGCACAGGAACTGTCATATTTGGCTCGGCACTGAGAGCTGTTAAAAATACAAAAACGCCGATGGCTGTAAATTTGTTTTCTAACATATTAAATATTATATTAAATACATTATTTATTTATGGATTGCATCTGGGAGTTCGTGGAGCGGCACTTTCGTCTGCGATTTCGTATGGGCTTGGTGGATTGCTGATGTTTCTGTTTATGCAGAGAGAAGAAATGCTGAAATTTTCAGTCAAGGACATAAAATTTGAGTCCGATGTCATGAAAAAATGTATGAAAATAGCGATTCCGGCACTTGGAAACAATGTCGCAAGCTGTGCCGGATATGTTGTGTTTGCAGGAATGGTATCGGGAATGGGAACCGTTATTTTTGCGGCACATTCCATTGCCGTAACTGCGGAGGAACTGTTTTATATTCCGGGATATGGACTGCGAACAGCGGCATCTTCGCTGATTGGAAATGCAATTGGTGAAAATGACAGAAAAAAAACGGAGACAACATCAAAGCTGACGGTATGGATTACAGTTTTTATGATGATTATCAGCGGAGTGATTTTGTATTTTATTTCGTATCCACTTATGAGGATTTTTACAAATAGCACAGCAGTCGCAGAGATTGGAGCTTCTGTGCTGAGACTGGTTGCATTTACGGAACCTTTTTTTGGACTGATGATTGCACTAGAGGGAATTTTCTATGGAATGGGTCAGACAAAAGAAATTTTCTTTATTGAGACATTCAGTATGTGGGGAATTCGTATTGTACTCACATTTTTATGTACTCAGGTCTGGCATTTATCTCTTTATGCAGTCTGGTACTGCATGATTGCCGACAATATATTTAAGGCAGTGGTATTGTTGATTGTCTATTTCTTTCAAAAGAAGAAAATGTTAACTAAAAACTTAAAATAAGTTGACATACTCCGGAGAGAGTAATATACTTTCGTGGAAAAGGAGAATTTATTATGAACAAAAGAAATCAAACGTTATTTATTACAATGGGCGCACTGTTTACAGCCTTGCTTGCCGTGTGTTCTCAGATACAGATACCACTTCCACAGATACCAATCAATCTTGCATTGTTTTCGGTGTATCTTGCAGGAATTATTTTAGGACCGGCGGCGGGGAGTGTATCCGTGATTGTTTATGTGTTGCTTGGAATGGCTGGTATTCCTGTATTTGCAGGATTTAAGAGTGGCATTGCAGCCATTACAGGACCAACGGGCGGATATATTGTAGGTTATATATTTGCGGCATTTGTGACTGGAATGATTGTGAAACTGGCAGGAGATAAAATTTATCTGCTGGTTATCGCATCTCTTGCCGGAATGATTGTGTGTTATGCACTTGGTACCGCTTGGTTTATGTATTCGATGAAAGTCAATTTCATATCTGCATTTACCGTGTGTATCTTGCCGTTTTTGCCGGGAGATGCTGTCAAGATTGTATTTGCGGCAGTTATTGGCAATAGATTGAGGAGACTGATTCCGGAGGTGAAAGAGTTAAATCCGTCCGCAATCAGCAGATAATTTGAAATAATGGAACGAAAAGGTCCGGCATATGTTTGTGGAGAGACATATGCCGGATTTGTCTGTTCAACACGCAAATTATGTTGAGTGTAACCGTTTTTTGTGATATGATAAATTAACCCTAGAGTTAAATTTGTAGAAAGGAAAGGTGAGTCATGACTATAAGAGAGCAGGCGGCCAATATGAAACTTTCAAGTTTTAAAATGGCGTCGCTGTCCATAGAAGTAAGAAATCATGCACTTAGAGCAGTTGCAGATGCACTTATTTCAAATATGGATAAGATTATTATAGAAAATGAAAAAGATTTAAGAAAAGCACAAGAAGACGGATTGAGTAATTCCGTCATCAAGAGACTCAAATTCAATGAAGAGAAAATCAATGGAGTTGTCACTGGTATCAACGATTTGATTCAACTTCCAGACCCTTTGTTTGAAGAACAGATGAAAAGGGAACTGGATTCGGATTTGCTTTTAATTAGAGAATCGTGTCCGATAGGTGTAATCGGAGTGATTTTCGAGTCAAGACCAGATGCGATGGTTCAGATTGCAGCACTCTGTATCAAGAGTGGCAACTGTGCAATCTTAAAAGGCGGCAGTGAGGCGATGAACACAAACAGGGAAGTTTTTCATATTATTTATGAGGCTGCACTATCAGCCGGACTTCCAGAGAGTTGTATGTTCCAGATTGAGGCGAGAGAAGACATTTCTGAGATTCTAAAGTGTGATGAGTCCGTTGATTTGCTCATTCCAAGAGGCTCCAATGCCTTTGTTCAGTATATTATGAGCAATACAAAGATTCCTGTAATGGGACACGCAGATGGAATCTGTCATATTTATGCAGATAAAAATCTGGATATGGACAAGGCGGTCAGAGTTATCATTGATTCGAAAACACAGTATACCTCTGTGTGTAATGCCACAGAGACATTATTGGTTCACAGAGACATTGCAGAAGAATTATTGCCGGTGCTGAATCAGAAGTTCAAAGAAAAAATGGTTGAAGTCAGAGGAACACAAGATGTTGCGAAGATTATTGACTGTGAAGAGGCAACAGAAGAAGATTTTAAGACAGAATATCTTGATCTCATTATTTCTGTGAAAATTGTAGATAATATAGAAGAAGCCGTGATGCATATTAACAAATATGGCTCTCATCATACCGACTGTATTATCACAGAGGACAAAGAGGCATGTCAGTATTTTATGCAGAATGTGGATTCGGCAGGTGTTTACAATAACTGCTCCACAAGATTTGCAGATGGATACCGATATGGTTTTGGAGCAGAGGTAGGTATTAGTACAGGTAAATTACATGCAAGGGGACCGGTTGGCTTATCTGGACTTTGTACATACAAATATAAAATGTTTGGAAATGGCAATATTGTCGATGATTACCAGACAGGAAAAAGACAGTTTCATTTTAAGGATTTGTAGGTATTTTGAAATTGATGTTTGTTCAAACTTGATTTTGAGAACTTACAGAACTTATTTATAGAGAAAGGAAGGGGAACATTATGGATTACAACAATTATAATGGTTATGACAGCTATAACCAGAATACAACACAGGCAAATTATTACAATTCGGCTGACAGAGAGGACATTCGAAGTAAAATTTTTACAAGAACATATTTGATTATGCTTGCATCACTTCTTGTCACAGCATTTGCAGCGACAATTACAGCAACTGTTGCCTCACCGGCAGCATTTCAAAATTTATTTACACCAATGCTGATTATAGAGCTTGTGGTTGCGATTGGAGCATCAGCGGTACTGAGTAAAGGAAACACAGCAGTTGCAGCAGTATTGTATGCTATCTATACGGTTGTCAATGGTGTTACTATGGCTGTTATTTTCTTTGCATATGATATTGCATCGATTCAGCAGGCGTTTATGATAACAGCACTCTTATTTGGAGTTATGGCAGTTATCGGAACAATTACAAAGGCAGACTTAACCAATCTTGGCGCAATTTTAACAATGGCATTAATCGGTGTAATTCTTGTATCTGTTGTCAATATGATTTTTGGCTATACAGGTATGGATATGGCAATCAATTATGTAGTAGTATTTATTTTTATCGGTCTGACAGCTTATGATGCGCAGAAAACAAAAGTTCTTGCAGAAAATGCAACTTATGCAGATATTAACCGATGTGCATTGTTCTCAGGTATGCAGTTATATCTTGATTTTATTAACTTATTCCTCAGAATACTTGCAATCATGGGTAAGAGGAGAAACTAATAACATTTGAGAATAAAAACCTTAAAAGATTATGGAAAAGGATTAGAAAATGAGAAGAAATGATATGTTAAAAAAAGGTGCGACAGGCGTACTTGTGCTTACACTTGCAATGTCAATGATTCTGACAGGCTGTGGCAAATCGGATAAGAAAACTGATTCCAATACGGGTAATAAAACAGAGACAACAACAGCAGCGCAAGAAGAGACAACAGAAAAAATTGAAATTGATGGAGAAGAGGTTCCTGCACAGTTACAGGATAAATTAAATGTAATTGAAGACAAGAACAGAAATTATTACGAGATTTTTGTGGGTTCTTTTTATGACAGTGATGGCGATGGAATGGGTGACCTCAAAGGTGTCATTGAGAAGTTAGATTATATCAATGATGGAAATCCAAACACAGATACGGATATGGGCTACAATGGAATCTGGCTGATGCCAATCAATCCATCGGCATCTTATCATAAATATGATGTAAAAGATTATTATGGAATTGATTCTGCATATGGCACCTTAGATGATTTCAAACAGTTAATTGATGAGTGCCATAAGAGAAATATTACAATTATTATGGATCTTGTTATGAATCATTCTGCGATTGGTCATGACTGGTTCAAACAGGCAAGAAAATATTTACAGGAATTGCCAGAGGGACAGGAGCCAAATCCGGCAGACTGCAAATATGTAGATTACTATACATTTGTAAAGACAGATGATACACTTCCATCTAATTACTATCCGGCAGGTTCTTCAAATTATAGCTATTTAGGAATGTTTTCACAGCAGATGCCAGATTTAAATTTGGACAATCCAGATGTGAGAAAAGAGTTTGAAGATATTACAAAATACTGGCTCGATATGGGTGTTGACGGATTTCGACTTGATGCTGCGAAAGAGTTTTTCAGTGGAGAGACACCTCACAATGTAGAAGTTTTGAAATGGTTTAACAGTTATGTAAAGAGCGTCAATCCAAATGCTTATATTGTTGCAGAGACATGGGCATCCGATTACGACAAGTATCTTGAGAGTGGAATTGACAGTGCATTTGATTTCAGTTATTCCGGTTCTGATGGAGAGTTGAGTCATGTAGTTCATGGAAAAGATCCGGTTTACAACGGAGAATATTTTGCAGAATGTCTCAAATCATCTCAGGAAAGAGTATTGGCAGCAAATCCAGAAGGTATTCAGGCTTGTTTCCTCGGAAATCATGATATTGACAGAGGAACAGCATTCCTTGCATACAATGAAAATGAAGTAAAATTTGCACAGGGACTTCTCAGCATGATGAATGGTTCTACTTATATTTATTATGGTGACGAGATTGGTCTTGGCGGAATCGGTGCAGATGAGAATAAGCGTTCACCAATGATTTGGTCATCAACAGACACAAAGGGACAGACAAATGGTCCGACAAATATGAGTCCCGCAAATGTTATCAATAAATTTGGCTCTGTAGAAGAGCAGCAAAAAGATGAGAATTCAATTCTCAATTATGTAAAACAGGGTATGAAACTCAGAAATATCTTCCCTGAAATAGCAAGAGGAACTATAGAAGTGATTGATGCCGGTGATGAAGAAATTGCAGCAGTGTCAAAAACATACAATGGCAGCAAGATTATCATTCTTGCAAATTGTGACAAACAGAATACAAAGACAGTCACACTTCCAAGAAGTGAGTACGGTTATACCTGTATTCAGGGAGAACTTACTGTATCGAAGAATCAGCCATATCAGGTGGAAGATACAATTGTCCTTCCTCCAAATGCAATTGTGATTTTAAAATAATAGTTACAAATAATAAATGATTCGATAAATAAAAACTTATGGATATGCAGATGATAATCTCGAATATCCATAAGTTTTTTATTTTTGATAATAAATTGTTCGCAAAGCATGTAATCTATCATTTGAGACAAATTTTACGGATTGTTTTGCAAATAGCACAAAATATATTCGAGAAATTATATAATGTGCACAAAATTTGAACAAAATGTTAAATTTTGTTAAAAATTGTTACAAATTTAGCTTGCAAGAGTAGAGAGAATAATATATAATGACTTTATTGACGAGTTTGTCAAAACGAAAGACTAACTATAAATATGAAAGGATGGATTTTAAAATGAAGAAATCTATGAAGAAAATCGCTACTTCTTTAGTAGCAACATCTATGGTTCTTGGAACAGTGTCTACAGCATTTGCTTCAAATGCACCAACTACAACAATTAAAGTAGATGATGAGACAGTATATTCTGTTGTTGGAGATGTTTATGCAGATGCAGAGAAACAGTGGAAAGCTGAAAGTGAAGATTGCATTATGACAAAAGATGGCAATAGCTATGTTATGGATCTTGGAGCTCTCACAGCAAAAGAGAACTATCAGTTCAAAATCGTTATGAATGGTCCTGATGAAGCATGGAACTATCAGTTACTTTATGGAACACAGTACTTTGGAGATAACTGCTCACAGTTACATTTTGACTTAGCTCAGGATGCAGCTGATGTTAAAGTTACATACAACCCATACAAGGGTACGGTAGAAGTTACAGCTGATGGAAATGCAGTTGATTTAACAGTATCTGTATTATCAGATGAGAGAGCTTTCAACAGCAATGAGAGAGTTGCAGCTGATACAGCAGCTAAATATGCAGCTTCATACTTAAATCTTGTAAAAGATGAGAAAGCTATTTTAGGAGAATCTACACTTACATTAGTTGGTGGTATCACAGAGTGGAATCCACAGAACTTAGATTT
>ONXS01000092.1 GCA_900321855.1 uncultured Eubacteriales bacterium
AAGATGCAACAGCCAGAACAATGATATCTCTGTCCTGCAATGCGGCATTTAAATCATCTGTAATCTCAATATCTTCAGAAATCTGAATCCCTTTTAAACTGACTTCATTTTCTCTCTTCTCTCTCAGCATATCCACTTCTCTCTGAACTGCTGACCATACCGTGACATGATGCCCGTTATTGTTTAACAAAACAGCAATCGCAAGTCCCCAACCACCTGCACCTAAAATAGTAATATTAGCCATAGCTACACCTCTTTCTTTTCACCCAATTTGCGCCCTGTACCGTGAAGTAATCTCACAATATTGGTTCTGTGTTTAAACCATGCCAGCGCACCGATGAAAAATACAATGATATAAGTTTCAATTTTCTGATTTCCTGTAAACTGCATATTGTTGTGAAATCCATAAATACCAAGCTCATTAAAAATAACAAACTCAATGAAAAATCCAGCTGTAATTACCAGCGAACCTAGTGAAACATATCTTGTGACTGCAACAATTGCAATAAACAATGCCAACTCAATTAAAATAATCTTATAATCAAACAATCCGATGACAACTCCCGCTGATGCGGCAACACCTTTTCCACCCTTAAATCCCATATAAAATGGGAAGTTGTGTCCAAGAATAACTCCCACACCTGCATAAAGTCTTAAAATCATCAGAAAATGTCTGTCATTTACAATACCCTTAAATACAAAATATACCAGCACACTACATATGATTGCCTTGAAAATATCTCCAAGAAATGTAATGAGTCCTGCTTTTTTACCAAGTGTTCGGATTGCATTGGTCGTACCTGCATTTCCACTTCCATAATCTCTAATGTCAATATGATTCATCTTACCATAAATATAAGAAGTCTGAATTAACCCGAATACATACCCCACAACCACACAAATCACTCTGTATAATATATTTTCCATTTCCGCCTATTCGTCCTTTTCTTTTCTCTCTCTAATAATAAACTTCAAAGAAGTTCCTCTGAATCCAAATGCCTCTCGAATCTTATTCTCAATGTATCTCGTATAAGAGAAGTGCATCAATTCCTTGCTGTTTACGAAAATTACGAATGTAGGTGGTTTTACCGCTACCTGTGTAATATAGTAAAGTCTGAGTCTCTTACCTTTATCTGTTGGTGGCTGCTGAAGTGCAACTGCCTCCGCCATAATCTCATTTAATACACCAGTCTGAATTCTGAGTGTCTGATTTTCGATAACCATATCAATCAAATCAAACAATTTATTCAGTCTCTGTCCGGTCTTTGCTGAGATAAATAAAAGTTCTGCATATGGCATATAGGCAAGAACCTCTTTAATCTTCTTTGTCTGCTCATAAATTGTCTTGTCATTTTTCTCGACAGCATCCCACTTGTTCACGGCAATAATGACACCCTTGCCTCTCTCGTGGGCAATACCCGCAATCTTGGCATCCTGCTCTGCAACGCCCTCTGTGGCATCAATCACCATAACGACCACATCTGCACGTTCTACTGCTGTCACGGTACGAATAATACTGTAACGCTCAATCTCTTCTTTGATTTTTGCCTTCTTACGAAGTCCGGCTGTGTCGATAAATACATAATCTTTGCCATTTCTCTTAATTTCTGTATCGACAGCATCTCTCGTAGTTCCTGCAATATCCGATACAATCACTCGGTCCTCACCAAGTAATTTATTGATAATCGAAGACTTTCCGACATTTGGACGTCCTACGATTGCAACTCTTGGTCTGTCATCTTCCTCATCATCCTCTAATGCAGACTCATTGAAGTTTTCAATGACCGCATCGAGCATATCGCCAAGACCAAGTCTTGAAGCTGCGGAAATCGGATGTGGGTCACCAATACCAAGATTATAAAATTCGTAGACATCCGGCATAAATTTTTCAAAGCTGTCCACCTTGTTTACGACAAGAACCACTGGCTTTTTACTTCTTCTGAGCATATCTGCCACCTTTGCATCTGCATCTACAAGTCCCTGTCTCACATCTGTGATAAATACGATGACATCTGCCGTATTGATGGCAATCTCTGCCTGTTCTCTCATCTGTGAGAGAATGATGTCATTGGAATCCGGCTCAATACCACCTGTATCCACCATCGTAAATGTCTTATCCAACCAGTTTACATCTGCATAAATTCTGTCTCTTGTAACACCTGGTGTATCTTTTACAATCGAAATTTTATCTCCCGCTAACACGTTGAACAATGTAGATTTACCAACATTCGGACGACCTACAATTGCTACGATCTGTTTTCTTTTCATGATGAAATTTCACTCCTTTTTATATTCTTTGCCCATACTTCCAGTTACACAATCTATAAGATTCACGATTCCCCACAAGTACCAGTAATCTCATATCAAAAATCTTCTGTATCACGATGGATACGCATCTATATAGACGAAGTTGCCATTGTCGCCGCGCTCACTTGCTCCGTCTAAAACAGCTTTTATAAATCCCTCGCCTGAATTTTCGTTGATTACAATATTTATGTTGAGACTCTTCTCCACATCGGTTAATGTATAATCGTCTAGGAATACATCTTCTCCACTTCTTAAAATATTGTTTGGAAGAATCAGTCTCTCACCTAATGCCACATCTTTTAGCTGGTCCATCAAATCGGTAGCTGTAATCAGTCCGGACACCGTAATTGTCTCTCCAAAATAGTGATTAATAATTTTATAAGTATGAATCTTTAAGCCGGCAACTTTTTCTTCTAACAAATCAGACATCTCTCGAATCATATCATACGCCAACACACCGGTAGCAAGCGATACTTCTAAATGTTCGTTCTGATATTTAGAAAAATCAAGTCGCTCCAGCGCCTCTAGAAACTCTGTCCAGAGAAGTCGCATCATTCCGACACCATTTTCAAGCTGAATATAGCCGTCATATCTCTCTTCCTCCGGAAAATCGCGCTCTGCGAGAATATACCACTCATCACTCGCCTGAATGAAATGAATTCCTGACTCTTCATAAAATTTTTTTTGGAAAGATTCCACCATATCAATGACTGATTCTGCATCCTTCTTATCAAACATTTCCAGTGGATAAAGACCGTCTCTGAATTTTGTCAGTCCCGCAGGCACCACCGATACACTGCTCATAATTGGTGCATACTCATATAAATCCTGAATGGTCTTTTCCAGTTCTTTGCCGTCATTGACACCCTTGCACAGAACAATCTGTCCGTTCATCTCAATGCCTGCCTCATAGAGTTTCTTAATATTTGAGAGAGCTCTTCCTGCAAATCGGTTCTGCAGCATCTTGCACCTGAGTTCCTCATTGGTCGTGTGCACCGAAACATTGATTGGTCCGAGGTTGTAACGGATAATTCGGTCAATATCTCTGTCAGTCATATTGGTTAGTGTGATATAGTTTCCCTGCAAAAAGGAAAGTCTGGAATCATCATCTTTAAAATAGAGCGTATCTCTCATGCCCTTTGGCATCTGGTCGATAAAACAGAACATACACTTGTTTGTACAGCTCTTATAATCTCCCATCAAATCCTTTTCAAATGCAATTCCGAGGTCTTCATCTGGATCCTTTTCAATCTCTAGCAGCCACTCTTCTCCGTCCTTTTTTCGAACAAGAACCTCAATATACTCGTCCTCAACGAGAAACTGATAATCAAAGACATCCTCAATTTCCTTGCCGTTGATTTTTAATATGACATCGCCAGTTTCTAAATCAAATTCTTCCGCAATGGAGCCTTCATATATCTCTTTAATAATATGCTCATTACTCATAAAGCATCCTACTTTCTAAAATTATGTAGTTAATCATACAGAGTTAGTGTATCAAGAAATTTAAGTTTTGTAAAGAGGAAGGGAAAATCGCTTTATAATTCGAAATATATATCAAAAAGAAACTTATGGATTCGCCATAATATATCAATTAAAGCAAACCATCCATAAGGTTCTCCTCATTTATTTTACCGTAATATCTACCGATGCTGTCGCTGTCTTTCCGTTTTTATCTTTTACAGTTACAGTCAAGGTCTTTTCACCTTTTGCCATTCCTGCTACCCAGTCATACTTATTCGATTTAATATCCTGTGCCATGATAACGTTGTTTCCGTTTGCAGAAATGCTGTGTCCAATTTCCCAATTCAATTATTAAATTCTCCTCCATTTGTATTTATTATATCATATGAAAACAAAATATTTGAAAATTCTCTCTTTTGCATACCATCTCACTTTATCCCAATATACGCAGCCAGATTTCCTCTCTTTCCCTGCGTTGCCCGATGTGAAAACAAAATCTCACGATTGCAACAGGTACAAATCTTTCTGTTTTCTATATGTACCGGAAGAATTCCCGCTGACCTAAGCACAATTTCGTTTGCTTTCCAGAGATCCAGATGATATTTTTGATGTTCTCTTGGCTCAAATATCATTTCAATCTCTTCTTGAGAGTAGCTCTTGCTAAATTCTTCCACCAAATCTTCGCTGACCTCATAACAGGACTGACAAATAGAAGGTCCGATTGCACAGACGATGTCTTTTCTGTCACAGCCAAACTCTTCACACATTCTGTCAACTGTCACTTTTCCCATGCGGTGAGCTGTTCCCTTCCATCCGGAGTGCGAGACTGCCACAACCTTCTTCACTGGGTCTGCAAAAAACAGTGGAACGCAGTCGGCATAATAGGTAAATAACATCATTCCCTTTTCGCTTGTAATTAATCCGTCAATATCTTCATAATCTTTTTCTCTCACAATACCTTTTCCGGCATCTTCTCTTGTCACAATCCTTGTATTTGTCGTATGGGTCTGATGAGATGCGACAAACAAATTCTTGTCAAATCCTGTATGTTCTGCGATGATTTCATAATTTCTCATCACATGCTCCGGATTGTCACCTCTTGTAAAAGAGAGGTTCATCGTACTAAAAATTCCCTCGCTGACACCTCCAAGTCTTGTTGTAAAACCATGTTCTACAAAATCTAGTTTTGAAAACAAGTCATACTGTATGACTGGCAACTCGTTTTCTATTATCTTCTCCAAATATTCGTTCATATATCAAACCTCCATCAAGATTCGTTTTTGTGCTGCAACAAAATCATTCACTGTGAATCACAAAAAACTCCCTAAAAGGCATGTAATATACAGGATATATGATTTCCACAAATTCCAATCACATCAAAGCGCACCTGATACTCAGCATACTGCCTGTGTGTCACCAGAAAATACTGTGCTGTCTTTCTAATCTTCTGCTGTTTCCTGTAATCTACTGCCTCAAAGGGAGAACCATATCGTTCATTTTTCCGAAATTTTACTTCATAAAAAATAATCATGTTTTGTTTTAAGTCTATGGCAATAATATCAATTTCACCAAATTTACTGTAAAAATTTTTTTCAATAATCTGCAGCCCTTGAGATTTGATGTAATCGGCTGCCATATCTTCATATCGACTTCCAATTTTTCTATTATTCATATTCCCCTCATTTTAAATACATGAAATATAATATTGTTAGTATTGTTTTATACTCTAGATTTTTCTATTCAGGTATCAATCTTATCTGCTTTCCTACTTTTCTTTTTTATATTTAACATTAACTTTCATTTAAAATTTTTTGAATAAAGGTTGTTCTGTGAATCTTACATGGTCCATATTTTTTCAATGCCTCTGTATGCTGTTTTGAACCATATCCTTTATTTTTTGCAAATCCATACTCTGGATAAATTTTATCATATTCTTCCATTAATCTGTCTCTTGAAACCTTTGCAACAATACTGGCAGCAGCGATGGATGCAGATTTTGCATCTCCCTTAATAATCGGAATCTGTTTTATATTTACATTCGGAATCGTCACGGCATCATTGAGCAGCAGATTTGGTTTCACCGATAATTCTCCGATTGCTGCCTGCATTGCCCTGTAAGTCGCATTGAGTATATTAACCCTGTCAATGATACTGTGGTCTATATATGCAATTTTCCAGTCTACAGCCTTTTCGATAATCTCTTCATAAAGTTCTTCTCTTTTTTTCGCTGAGAGCTGCTTTGAATCATTGAGATATAAAATATCACAGTTTTTTGGCAGAATTACCGCACCGGCACACACCGGTCCTGCAAGAGGTCCCCTTCCAACCTCATCAATTCCACAGATGTACTCGTAATCATCATATTCTCTCTCAAATTCAAACATCTGATACATTCTCGCTACTTCATCCTGATACTCACCCAGTTGTTTTTTATATTTTTCTATCAGCTTTTTGACGCCACTGCGCTCATCGTCTGCATACTTTTCAAACAAAGGATAAAATCCCTGCACTCCTGCTGCCTGAAATTCTGCATTGATGTCTCCAATTTTTATGCTTTCTGTTTCTAAATTCATCAATTAATATAATTGCTGCTTTCTCTGTGTTCGGTTCATTTCCCTTTAAAAGAAATTTTCTCGCCACTGCAATATCGGTCAATACCTGCACATCATCGACATTTTCGTCAATTCCATATCTTTCTGACAACGTACCTGCATAATTTGTTTTCAAAAATTTGATTAATTCTACAGCAAGTTCTTCTGTATTGATAATTTCATCCTTGATAGAACCGATAAATGCAAGACGAAGTCCCACTGCCTGATCTTCAAATTTTGGCCATAAAATACCCGGTGTATCTAGTAATTCCAATGTACTGTTTAACTTAATCCACTGTTTTCCCTTTGTGACACCCGGCTTATTTCCTGTCTTTGTAACTGCTTTTTTTGTGTAAGAATTGATAAAGGTAGACTTTCCGACATTTGGAATCCCCACAACCATTGCTCTTACCGGACGGTTTTTGATACCTCTTTTTCTGTCTCTCTCAATTTTTGCAGCACAGGCCTCTTTGATTACACCATTGATGTCCTTGAGTCCCTGACCACTTCTCGAATTGACCATGACGGTATAAAAACCTTTTTCTTTAAAATAATTTGTCCACTCTCTTGTAATCCTCTCATCTGCGAGGTCACATTTATTTAAGAGAACAAGTCTGGATTTGTTATTTGCCAGCTTGTCAATATCTGGATTCCTGCTGCTGCTTGGTATTCTGGCATCGACAATCTCAATTACCAAATCAATTAACTTTATATCCTCCTGCATCATTCGTTTCGCTTTGGTCATATGACCTGGATACCACTGAAACTGCATAATTTTTCTCCTTCTATCCTATGTATTGTCTCTTTGCTCTGAGGCATGTCTCAAACACACTTCACAACATTTCTACTATTTTACTGTTTTTATCTTCTCAAAAGGCCATGCCGTAAACCAGACCTTACCTATAATTTCATTTTTCTTTATACTTCCAATCGCACTGGACCTGCTATCCTCACTGCTATTTACATTATCACCTAAAACAAAATATTCATTATAATCCAAAGTAATTTCAGAACCTGCAACACCTGCATTGACAATCGCCTCATCATATTTTTCGTGTTTGAGTTCTTTTCCATTTACATAAATCCTGTTGTCTCGGATTAAAACCGTCTCCCCCGGAAGACCAATCACCCTCTTAATATATTTTGTCTTATTTCCATTCTTTTCACTTTTTGAAAAAGCAATGACATCATACCGGTCCGGACTTGACAATCGATAATTAAACTTATCAATCAATACCGTACTCTCTCCCTGCAAAGTATCACTCATGGAATTTCCACTCACTTTCATCTGTTCGCAAAAAAAAGTAATACAAAACAGAGCCAGTACAATCACTACCACCACATCCACAATCCATTTGAAAACCTTATCCACAAAAAAGTTTTCATCTGGCATCGAACTATAAAATCTCATTCCAAACTCCTATTTTCAATCAACCAAATATCCGCTATCTGCTCATAGTCAAATATAGAGCCATAGTCATACCTTATCCTATAAAAGAACAAAAAAAGGACAAAATACAACTGTACCTGTCCTTTCCGTATCTACATATAAGAATCAATTATTTAACTAACTCTTTAACCTTAGCAGCTTTACCTACTCTGCTTCTTAAGTAGTTAAGTTTAGCTCTTCTTACTTTACCAGCACGTACTACTTCAATCTTTTCTACGTTTGGTGAATGTAATGGCCATGTCTTCTCTACGCCAATACCATTTGAAGTCTTTCTTACTGTAAATGTTTCACGAGAACTTCCACCCTGTCTTTTAATAACAGTTCCTTCAAAAACCTGGATTCTTTCTCTGTTTCCTTCTTTGATCTTTGCATGAACTCTAACTGTATCACCTACATTGAATTCATCTACTGACTCTTTTAACTGTTCAGCTTCAATTTTCTTAATAATTTCGTTCATCTGTGAACCTCCTTAATATTTAGATGTTCTTAATACGTACGTAGCAGAGGACCATCCTTCTTCACAACACATATAAA
Organism: uncultured Eubacteriales bacterium; assembly: GCA_900321855.1. Lineage (GTDB taxonomy): Bacteria > Bacillota > Clostridia > Lachnospirales > Lachnospiraceae > Bovifimicola. The sequence continues at coordinate 8,347 of ONXS01000092.1, forward strand.
AATATCATATATTTGAGGATAATGCAAGCTTTTTTTGTTTTATCATTCATAATACTTAATCAAAAGTTTAACTACCTCATCATAATTCTTTATTCCGCTTGATATCCCATTCACTTTAAGATTCGTATCCAAAAAAGCATGGGTTGCCTTTTTTAGTTTTTCTGTAGATACAATGGAGTCCTCTTCTATTTTCTCCATTTTATAATTTTCAACAAACATATCATCATGTACAACATATTCATTTACTTTCACCATCTCCGAGTAAATATCATCATTTCCATAATCCATCAAGTCATCGAAAAGATAATCTAAGGCATTAATATAACCACTGTATCTTATAAAATCATTTTCCGAATTCACGCATGCTATATATGACAGGAACGTCGCTTCATCTTCTCTTATATAGCCCTTCAAATGACAAAGTTCATGACATATAGTTGATGGCATATTT
>ONXS01000026.1 GCA_900321855.1 uncultured Eubacteriales bacterium
GTGGCGTCACTCATCAAAAGATTAAATATCTGCAATTTTCAAGGTTCAATTGAGCCTTTTTCTTTGGCTCTGTTTTTTCATAAGTCACTTGACACTACCAGCAGCAAATACTACAATAAATCCTTATTCTATTATATTCGTTTGAGCGAATACTTTTAACTAATTTTTAAGGGTGTCCTATAAAATCCGTGCACAGCTTTAGCCCGATAAAATCTCGGTGCACAAAGCTCATTGCGCAGATTTTTTAACACCCCTATTAAAACACTTAAAAATTCTCATATTTTCCTGCTAAAAACACAGTTTCATATCTGTCACAAAAGCCCGCACCCCCGCTTAAACTTGGGCTTTTCGCGATAATAAGCACACAGTCTCCACATGCTCTCTCTCCGTAAATGGAAACATATCCACCGGCTGTATCTTCTTTACCTGATACCCAATTTTCTGAAACATTTTCAAATCTCTCGCCAATGACTCTGGACCGCACGAAACATAGACAATTTTTCTTGGTCTAAGCACCGATACCTGTCTGATAAATATATTCGTACTTCCGCTTCTTGGCGGATCTAGAAATAAGACATCTACTTTCTCCTTGTCCTGTGCCATCTTTACCATAAATTTACCTGCATCATCACAGACAAATCTCACATTTTTCACGCCATTACGTTTACCGTTTTCCTTTGCATCTCTTACCGCTTCTGGGTTTAATTCTACACAATATACATTTTTTGCGTGGTCTGATGCACAAATTCCTATTGTCCCAATGCCGGAATAAGCATCAAAAACGGATTCTTTTCCCGTCAGTCCTGCAAATTCAATCGCCTTTCCATACAAAATTTCTGTCTGCATGGAATTAATCTGATAAAAAGAAGTCGGCGAGATGCGAAAACACTTACCACACAAGATGTCTTCAATGTAACCTTTTCCATAAATATTGATATTTCTTTTTCCAAGAACCATACTTGTCTGCCTGTCATTGACATTAATAACAACTGTCTTGATTCGGTCAAATTTTTTCACAAGCGCCTTGACAAAATTATTCTTAGATGGTAATACTGGTGAATTTAACACCAACACAACCATAACTTCACCTGTCTCATGTGCGGTTCGCACCAGAACATGTCTTAAAAGTCCATATTTTGTCCGGTCATCAAATACTGTTATTTTAAACGATTTCAAAACGGATTTGATGTATGCGATAATCTCATCTGCATATTCATCTTCAATCAGACACCTATTCTTATCTATAATCTTATGCGTATTTTCCATATATTGACCAGAAATAATATTTCCTTTCCGGTCACGACCAAATGTTGCATTTACCTTATTTCTGTAAAAATACGGCTGTTCCATTCCAATGATATCTTCAATCCTGCCAAACTGTTTTAATAGTTTACAGATATAATCCTGTTTATATTCTAATGATTTTTGATAAGATTCATTGATAAAACGGCATCCACCACATTTTTTCGCATAATCACATCTGTTTGTATTCATATTCTGTCTTACCTTTCTATTTTAAGACTTTTTAATTTTCAAAGATAATTTACTATAATCTGTATGTTTTTGTTTTCAAATTTTCCATGTCCATTTTATATCCTGAAATATTTTTTTTGGATGATGAATTAACGCATCAATCCCACGATATATCCAGGCGATTGGCAGCAATATTTTATATTTAGCAATTCTGGGATATTTAATTTTCATAAAAGTATAGTCTGGAAAACTCTTTTTTACATAGTAGTGAAGTTTTGGATGTTTTACATGTTCATACAGTTTTACCTTATTTTCTACCCGATTCTTTACTGTACCATGACTTCCAGAATTACAAATATAGGCTAACATTTCAAGATATTGCTTTTCAAGATGCGATTCTATATATGAGCTGATAGTTTTAAGACTATGCTCTTCTCTATGATATATTTCATCAATTGAATTGTTTAACGAAAGCAGTAATTGTCTGCTATTGCGCTCAAACGCTGTCATATTCAGCTTTTGTATTTCAGCCGCCACATAATTCCAGTCCATCTGTTTTTCATAATGCTCCAAAAAAACATACAAATCCAGCAAAAATTTTAATCCAATACCCGATATATCATAATGTTTATACGCATGACTCATAAAATAGATGTAAAAATCTTCCGTCTTAAAATGATACTCTACTCCATCCTTTGACTCAAGTTTATCTATGATGTGTTCATAGTACTGAATCCATCCCTTCTTTGACTGCACCCCATACAGTGAAGTGTGCATCTCAAAATTGTAAATGGGATTTTTAACATAAACATCATGATTTCCTCTATTATAAGATACAACTTTATATCCCTGTGAGACAAAATAACTTCGAATCTGTTTTTGATAGTTCTGGTCAAACAGAATATCATTATCCACCATTTGCCGCTCTCCTATTTTCGGATATAAATCTTTTAGAATCACACCCTTTAACGGCATATACCAAATATGATGTTCCTTCATATAAGCAAATAGTTTCGCTCGTTCTCCATCCATTAATAGATTTTTGCGAATTGACTTCTCCTCTGTCTGCTTAAATCGGTGAAATACATTCCTGCACTCCTCATCATCTGCTGAAATCAAAATCTGCTTGAGCGGAATCTGTACAAGTGCATCGTACACTAATGCTGTTGTACCATGAAATTTGCTGATATTATACAACTGTTCCAAATCCTGAGCTGTCATATTTAATTGCAGATTTTTTAGTTCCAATCCTTTAATTTGTGCAAATGCAAGATAGAGCATGTGATAAAATTTATGTTCCATAGCTGTATACTCCATTTCAGAAAATAATTTATTTCTCATAAAATTCATTTCAAACATCTGACTATATCAGCCTCTACAATGTTTCAACAAATCTCATAAACGCTTTCTGCCCCTCTTCTGTGAACTTATATACACCGGCATCTTCTAATACCTGCACAAATACTTTTCCAATCTCTGCATACAGAATTTCCATAACATTCTCTGTATTGATATTAGAATAATCACTTGTAAACTCGTCTACCCAATCTGCATGTTTTTCAATTTCTGCATTGGAACGAATGTCTTTGTGCTCTACCATGTATTCTGCCAACACTTCCATCTCATGTTTTAATCTCGCCGGAAGTACAGCAAGTCCCATGACCTCTATCAACCCAATATTTTCTTTCTTGATGTGATGGAGTTTCTCATGAGGGTGATACACTCCAAGAGGATGTTCCTCTGTTGTAATATTATTTCTCAGTGCAAGGTCAAGTTCATATTTTCCATCTTTAAATCTTGCGATTGGTGTGATGGTATTGTGAATTTCACCATCTGTTTCGGCAAAAATAAATGCCTCCTCATCGGTATAATCTCTCCATTTTTTCAAGATATGGTCAGCGAGATGAATCACGCTCTCAACATTTTCAGAGCGCAGTCTGATAACAGAAAGTGGCCATTTTACGATGCCTGCCTCTACATCTGCAAATCCTTCTACCTGAAATTCTGTGACAATCGGCGCCTTTGCCATCGCAAATGTATAATTTCCACCTTGAAAATGGTCATGACTTAAAATTGAGCCTCCAACGATTGGAAGGTCTGCATTAGAGCCAAGAAAATAATGTGGAAACAGCTTAATAAAATCAAATAATTTCACAAATGTATTGCGGTTGATTGCCATCGGTGTATGCTGTCCATTAAATACGATACAATGCTCGTTATAATAAACATATGGCGAATACTGAAATCCCCATTTTGAGCCTGCTATCTCAATTGGGATGATTCTGTGGTTTTGTCTGGCTGGGTGTGTCATATGTCCTGCATAGCCCTCATTTTCCATACACAGCAGACACTTTGGATAACCAGAAGCCTTGGCTGTCTTTGCAGCAGCGATTGCCTTTGGGTCTTTCTCCGGTTTTGATAAATTAATTGTAATATCAATATCCCCATATTCTGATGGAACCTTCCATTTTAAATCTTTGGATACACGGTCAACTCTTATATAATTTGTATTTCTAGAGAAATTGTAGTAAAAATCTGTTGCATCAACTGGTGAACTCTCATATTTTTTCCAAAACGTATCAATCACCTGAGATGGTCTTGGTGTGATACAGTTCATTAACTTTGTATCAAACAAGTCTCTGCTTGTGATACCCTCTTCTATGATTCCCATAGCAACCGCCTCGTCACAGAGGGATTTTAAAATCTCTGAAAGTTGAAATACCTGAAAATCTGTGCGCTGTACATTTGCACAATCGTTCTCTGATTCTGACACAGCTTCTATTTCCGGATCACTGTAATCACTTTTTCCAAAAATGTCCAACAATAAGTTTGTCGAATAGATTCGCTCACTTTCTGGAATTAAGTGGCATGCAATTCCATATTCTACTAATTTTTTGATTGATTCGTCTAACATACTTTACTTCCTCCAAATATTATCACGAAAATTATGATTTTATTATATCAAATTTTTTTACATCGAGATAGTATTTCTTTTTATATCTATTATGTTCTTGAATATTATGTTTTTCCAAATACTGGTCTCTCTGATTCGCAGTTCTTCTCAACCCTCAATTCTTCTCAAATATGTAATTTTCTTTAAATCCATATAATCCTGTTCGGTCATAAATTCCTGATAAAATTCATTTACAATCTTTTCTTCATCTATCCCTGTACCAAGTCTTGCATTCACATATCCCTGCCTATATAGCGTATTCCTGTCAATACTCACTCCAGCCATTCTCTCTATGGTGTCCACATAGGAATCTGTATCTTTACCATTGAGATAAATCACAAGACCATTGCATGAAATTCCTTTCACATTCGATTTTACCTTTCTTAACCACATTTTAGTCTCTTTAATTGTGGACATTGTTTCCCCTGGATAAAGTAAAATATTTAACTTACTCCACACTCCACTTTCTTTTCCAACACGAAGCAACTTTTCTGCCCTTTCTAAATAAATCTGCGGATATTTCGTCTTTTCCATACGAAGCAATTGTGTTGAAGATGCAGATTCAAGCCCAAAATCCACGACTCTTAGACCACAAGAGCCTAAAATTTTCAAGACCTCTGGCAAAAGACAATCAACTCTTGACTGCATACGAAATCCAAAGTGATGATTTCTCTTATGATATAATTCAGAAAAATCTTTCGCCCAGCTTTTAGTCGGTGCTAACATGGCTCCCTCAAAATAAAAATAAAATTCTCTTTCACCCGTCTTTTCAATTTCATATTGTCTGAGAATCATTTCTGCCTCATCTATTACTTGTTTTGGTGTTTTCATTTTACATACTTTATATTGACTTTCCAAACAAAAATCGCATCCTCCCCCACATCCTCTTGATACTTCAATAATGGGTTGATATTGTTTATAATTATTCAATAATGGATAGTAAAAATAGTCAAATGGTTTTTGATATTGAAATTCATACCTGCAATTCTTCCAGTTTTGCTCATCTAAAAACTGTTCCATATCTTCATCTGGACATCCTTTGATGAAAAAATCTATCTGTGGAAGTTTGTTACAAATCCAATTCAGATTTTTATCAATCACCCATCTTCCACCTGCTATAAGTTTTGATGATGGATACGCTTTCTTCCATAAGTTTGAAAACAATACCGTCCACTCTACCTGATAAAAACTCGGAATCGAAAGAAATACAGGATATATTTCATTAATCTTGCAATTTAGTTGTATCTCATCTAAAAAATCTTGTGGTGTTTTTTCATTTGCCTGATACATAATCACTTCATATCCTTTTTTTCTTAGATTTGTTGCCAAACCAAGCATACCATAATTCAGATATAGTTGTTGATAATTGCCGTTATCAGTCGCATATTTTTTATAAGCATTTTTGTTACAAACAGTTCCCGATGATAAAAATATAATTTTGTTCATGGCGTTTCTCCTTGAATATAATTTTATCAATCATTATATGCTATTTTTCTCGTCATACAAGGACACCCCATGTCGTTTTTCTTATCTCCACTGACATTACATATTGTTTGTGCTATAATAAGATATGGTTCATACCTGCCAGAGCCTTGGGAACTTGGTGAAGGAGGTGTTTTTATGAACCAATATGAATTTTCCGACCGTCTCTATCAATTGTGTAAAGAAAAGCATATAACAACCACACAGCTTGCAGAGGCAATTGGTCGCTCTCCAAGACAGGTAAACCGTTATAGAAATGGTCAGTGTAAAAACATTTCTTTGGAAGTTTTAACATCTATTGCAGATGCACTGAATATTTCTCTTTCTGATTTATTACAATGCAATACTGATAAGAGATTTTAAAGTCGGAAATTCATTAAAAAACGCCAGCACATTTTGTACTGGCGTTTTCTCACTCCAAATTTGAGTAATCATTTTTCTTCTTTCTTGCAAATTTTGCCTGATGGTCATAATACCAGAACGAATCCCTGATTTTGTTAAAATCACGAAAGACAAATTCTTCTGGCTCTACATCTAGTTGTATTGAATTTAACATAAGAACTTCAGAACTCGTCAGATTTTTCACCTGGTATTCATAATTTAAATTTTCAATTGCTCTGCAATTTTTAAATAGTTCCATTCTCATCGGCTCATAAAAATGCTGATTAAACTGAGCTTTTGAAAAAACTGGCGGCAGCATCTTCGTCTTTCCATCAGATCCTGTCTCCCAGAAAAATCCTCGAAAATATGGAGAAAAACAAATCATCGTGCGAGTAGGTGAAATAGGATATATAGAAAAATTGTCCGAATAAATGAGTGAGCCTTTTCTCAGTAAATACCAACGTCGTTGAATTGACTCATATAAGACAGATGAAAATGGGTCATTTCTCAGCCGTTCCATATCTGATTGAACTTTTCTATATTCTTGTTCAGCTATCATATACTTATACATATGCCCTCTGTAATCCATCATTCCGATTCCTTGCGTTTTGGGAAAAATAAATTCCTGTTCACTCTGTGTACTATCCCAGAATCCAATGTATGATGCCATTATATGCTCTACTGCACATTCCAATAAATCATATTTTTCGCTAGTGTTTGAAGAATGAAGCCATATATTCAATTCTTCCAGACTATTCAATTCCATGATTTTTTTCAATCGTGTTTGGTATTGTTCTTCTCCAAATATCTCATCCAGATTCACATCCACTTTTTTTAATAAATCTCGCTGCATATTCATTTCAAAAGCCTGTGATTCATCATTTCCAGTCATCAGCTTTACCATATCAGAATAAGACATCTTCCATAATGGACTCCTGAGTGAATTCAATAAAAGAAATTTACGCATCAACAAATTTTCTCTTCTTGTGATACATATCTTATCCTGTGTCAGAAGTTTATGATTCAACAAATCTCCAAATGGACCCTCAATGAATTTTGAGAACTGTACCTCTAATTCTGTATCAAATAAATCTTTCTGCATAAATACATGCTTTATTTTTTTCGTCTTTAATGCTTTTTCTTTGATTTCGTAAGTATATACTTTTTCATTTTTTCCAAATTGTCGCAGCAAAAGCTGTGGCAGATAATGATGATTCATACTACACACTCACTTTTCTATTTATGATATGGCTCATTCTTCAAAATACGAAATGACCGATAAATCTGCTCAAGTAAAATCACCCTCATGAGCTGATGCGGAAATGTCATTTTCGAAAAGCTAAGCTTATAATCTGCTCTTTTTGACACATCCTTATGAAGTCCAAGAGAACCTCCGATAATAAATGTAATATGACTCTTGCCCGATACAGTAATATCCTCAATTTTAGAAGCCAGTTCTTCCGATGTAAGCATTTTCCCAAGAATTTCAAGTGTGACAACAAATGCATCATCCTTCACATACTTTAAGATTTTCTGTCCCTCTTTTTCCTTTACCTGCTCATTTGCCACATCCGAGGCATTTTCATCCGTCTTCTCATCCGGCACTTCGATGATGTTCAGTTTACAATATTTTGATAGACGCTTGGAGTACTCTTTGATGGCATCTACCAGATATTTTTCTTTTATTTTTCCAACTGTAACTAATGTGATATTCATAAAAAATGGGGTCAGACCCCGAAGTTATAACTAACTGCAGTTAGTCTTGTCTCCGGGGTCTGACCCCCCTCCTATTATTTTGACAAAAATTCGTGAATTCCCTTCGCACCAACTTTTCCTGCTTCCATAGCAAGGATTACTGTAGCTGCGCCTGTTACGGCATCACCACCGGCGTATACGCCCTCTTTTGTTGTCTTTCCAGACTCATCTGTGATGATACATTTTCTTCTGTTTACATCAAGACCGATTGTTGTAGAAGAGATAAGTGGGTTTGGAGATGTACCAAGTGACATGATGACTGTATCAGCTTCGATTTCGAATTCTGATCCTGGTACTTCTACCGGACTTCTTCTTCCAGACTCATCAGGCTCGCCAAGTTCCATACGGATACACTTACATGCTTTTACCCAGCCGTTTTCATCTTCGATGATTTCTACTGGATTTGTGAGGAGATCAAAGATGATTCCCTCTTCTTTTGCATGATGTACTTCTTCTACTCTGGCAGGAAGTTCTTCTTCACTTCTTCTGTACACGATATGTACTTCTGCACCAAGTCTTAAAGCAGTTCTAGCAGCATCCATTGCTACGTTACCACCACCGACAACGATTACTTTCTTGCCAGCGATGATTGGTGTATCGTACTCATCTTTGTATGCTTTCATTAAATTACTTCTTGTTAAGTACTCGTTTGCTGAGAATACACCGTTTGCACTCTCACCAGGGATGTTCATAAATCTTGGAAGACCTGCACCTGAGCCGATAAATACGGCATCAAAGCCTTCATCTTCTAATAACTGGTCTACAGTTACTGTCTGACCAATGATGACGTTTGTCTCAATCTTAACGCCTAATTTCTTAACATTCTCGATTTCTGGTTTTACAACTTTCTCTTTTGGAAGTCTGAACTCAGGAATACCATATACTAATACTCCGCCTGGCTCATGTAATGCCTCGAAAATGGTTACGTCATATCCTAATTTAGCCAAATCACCGGCACATGTAAGTCCAGAAGGACCTGAACCGATAACTGCAACTTTCTTTCCGTTTGGAGCTAATGGAGCCTCTGGCTCTACATTGTTCTCTCTTGCCCAGTCAGCAACGAATCTCTCAAGTTTACCAATTGAAATTGGCTCACCTTTGATACCTCTGATACATTTCTCCTCACACTGGCTCTCCTGTGGACATACACGACCACAAACGGAAGGAAGTGCTGAAGATCTTCCGATAATCTGAGATGCCTTTACGATGTCACCATTTTCCACCTCTTTGATAAATAAAGGAATATCGATGGATACCGGACAACCTTTCTGACATAAAGGATTCTTACATTTTAAACATCTCTGTGCTTCTTCCTGTGCCTCTTCATAACTATATCCAAGACAAACCTCATCGAAGTTTGTAGCTCTAACTTTAGGTTCCTGCTCTCTTACAGGTGTTTTCTTTAATACGTCCATTACTCGTCACCTCCGCAATTTCCACATCCACCGTGATGTGTGTCGCCTTCCTGTAATTTAAGAAGTGCTTTGCCTTCCTCTGTCTTGTACATACGCTGTCTCTGCATAGCTCCGTCAAAATCAACTAAGTGTCCGTCAAACTCTGGTCCGTCTACACATGCGAATTTTACTTCATCTCCAACAACGACACGACAAGCTCCACACATACCTGTTCCGTCAACCATAACTGGGTTTAATGAAACGATAGTAGGAATTCCAAGCTCTTTTGTTAATTTACAAACGAATTTCATCATAATCATTGGTCCAATTGCTACACATACATCATAGTGTTTGCCCTGATTCTTAACAAGGTCTTCGATTGCACCTGTAACCATACCCTTAAATCCGTATGAGCCGTCATCTGTAGCAACTGTTAAGTTACCAACCTCACTCATCTCTTTCTCAAGGATTACAAAACTCTTAGATTTTGCACCGATGATAACATCTGCCTCGATTCCTCTCTCGTGTAACCATTTTACCTGAGGATATACTGGAGCTGTACCAACACCACCAGCTACGAATAAATATTTCTTTTTCTTTAATTCATCTAAATCTTCATGAACAAACTCAGAAGGCTGTCCCAAAGGACCTGTGAAGTCTCTAAACGAATCTCCTGCCTGTAATCTGCACATCTTCTCTGTAGATGCGCCAACTGGCTGGAATACGATTGTGATTGTTCCTGCCTCTTTATCATAATCGCAAATGGTAAGAGGAATTCTCTCACCTTTCTCGTCAATTTTTGCAATGATAAATTGACCTGGTTTTGCAGATTTTGCAATTCTTGGTGCTTCGACATCCATAAGATAGATATTTTCAGCTAACTTTTCTGCTTTTAAAATCTTATACATACTTTTTCCCTTTCTTTATTGTGTATTTGAATTTGAAGAATTCTCTGTAGTTGTTTCCTGTTCATCAGGTTTTATTACATATTTTGTTGAATCAAGCATATCTCGTTCTACTTCTTCTAGTTCTCCTGTAACAGTATCAATACCATAATGTGTGATATTTACCCTTGAACCAGTCATCGTTCGTTCTGTTACATCAATAATATAATACTCATCATTATCAATCAGTGCAATTTCACCAAATTCAAATGTGAGATTGTTTCCTGCCGGTGTCAGATATTGCTCTTCTGTCTCAGGAGTTCCATCCTCCTTGACATTTCCTGTCTCTACCTGAGTTCTTGTCGCAATATCTTTTCCCTCTACATAGCTTTTTAAAATCGCCTCAGCATCATCATAAGTCAGAACACTGTTAATTGTCAACTGATATACCACCTGAGCTGTATCACTGACCGTTGCGCCATCATCTGATACAAGAATTGCACAAAAAATATTTTTTCCTCTCAACATCTTAACCGGTTCTGTATACTGAGTATCTCCTGTTGTCGGAGTAATGGCTGTCTCTCCATATGTATAATAACATTTCATACCTTCTGGAATGTCAACTGTAATATCCGTCTGTTTTTCATACTTTCCTCCCTCAGGAGTAACTATCGGTGCATTTGTATAGGCTGTTTTGATATTGTAGGTCTTTGTCTCAACTTTACTTGAAATACCCTGCGGATTCACCGCAATAGCCTTTACCACGACAGTTCCGGCAACATTTAAATCAATAACACCTGTATACAAAGTGCTGTCTACCGTTGGCTCACTGCCATCCGTTGTATAATATATTTTATTACTTCCATTTGTCGTCAGTTTCAAAGTGACATTATTATTAAACTCACCTGAATCTTCGCTGAAATTTGGAACTGCAACCATGTATTCTGCCAATCGCGATTTCACTTTCGAATCCTGAACACTTTCTAAAAGCTGATTCATCTCTGTCGTCATATTGTTACTGCTATAAATACTGATAAGGTCCTGATAATTTTCTTCTCTGGAAGGTTCTAACTCTATCAGTTCTTTCAATATTTCTATAAGCTGCACATCACTTCCGTCCATGTTTTTATAACAGTCACGCAAAGTAGAATTCACTTTGATTTTTTCACTTTTTGACGATGCGTATGTTTTTGCCTTTATCAACTGACTGACCGCATTATTATAATCCTTATCTGAATATGCCTCCACGCCGGCATTATACATCTGTACAAAGTTGTTATTGTCCGGATTTTTCTCACTGTATGATTTGAAAATAATGATGGCTATCGCAATCAGAATAATTGCAAAAAATGTTAAGCCAATGGCTTTAATCTTGAACATTTTTTTCTCATGCTGAATCTCATCGTCCGGTTCTTCCTGTTTTTCAGGCATATTCTCTCGTTTTTCAGAAAGAATCTGTTCAGATTTTACTTTTTGCTCTACATTCGAGGCATCTACATTATATCCTGTTTCATCCTGAGATATATCTAAAAACTCCAACTCCTCAGATTCCTGTGCAGGCTCTGAATCTTCATCCATAAATTTCTCGACATTTGAGGCAAGTTCATCTTCGATTTCATTCAAATCAGCTTCAACTTGGATTGGTGTACCACATTTATAGCAAAATAACTGACCTGCCTTACACTCTTCTCCACATCTACTACATTTCATTGATAACTCCATTCCGTCTTAAACATCAAGACATTGTATCTGTTACTCTTCATCCTCTTCTGGCATATTCCAGTTGTGATATACTGCCTGAACATCATCATCCTCATCAAGTAAATCAAGAATTCTATTCATCTTCTTAATATCATTTTCATCTGTGAGATCTCCATATGTCTGAGGTACCATAGAAACTTCTGCTGAAACCATCTTAACTCCTGCTGTCTCTAAAGCTTCTCTTACCTTACTTAAATCTTCCGGAGTTGTATCTACCTCAAAGCTGTCATCCTCTTCAATGAAATCTTCTGCACCGGCATCTACTGCAAGCATCATAAGTTCATCTGAATCCATATCACATTCTTCTTTATCAATGATAATCTGTCCTTTTTTGTCAAACATGAACGATACACATCCCTGTGTTCCAACATTTCCGCCACCTTTTGTAAACGCATTTCTCACATTGGCTGCTGTTCTGTTCTTATTATCTGTTAATGCCTCCACAATAATTGCTAATCCGTTAGGACCATATCCTTCATATGTAACATTTACATAATTTACTGAGTTTGCATCACCTGCTGCTTTTTTGATACCTCTTTCGATTGTATCATTTGGCATGTTATTTGATTTTGCTTTAGCAATCACATCTCTTAATCTGCTGTTGTTTGCCGGATCAGCTCCACCCTCTTTTACAGCTACAGCGATTTCTCTACCGATGATAGTAAAAATCTTACCTTTTGCTGCATCATTTTTTTCCTTCTTATGTTTAATGTTCGCAAATTTTGAATGTCCTGACATTTCTTTTCTCCTTTATGCTTTCATAATTTATATTAATTTTATAATAAAGTGCATGGCACTTATTTATCACTTTCGTTTTCCGAAGACTGACTAAGAAGAGTAATCTGTACCAGTGTGATGACTCTCTTTTCTACGTTCAATACCTGATATTTTACATTGTTAATCACCAGTTCCGGCCGCTCATCATTGCTCAGCACACGTTCCAGTTTATATGTAAGATAGCCATTCAACGTCTCACATTCCCCGTCAAACACAATACCTGTCGCACGAACAATGTCATCAATCAAGGCTGTTCCCTTTACAAGAAACGTTCCATCTTCTTTTTTTATAATATCAGCATCTTCTGTATCATACTCATCTAAAATGTTGCCCACGATTTCTTCTAAAATATCTTCCATAGCTACAATACCTGCTGTTTGACCATATTCGTCTACCACAATAGCCATATGTCTCTTCTGAGACTGCATCATTTTAAACAAGAGATTGATTTTCTTTGTCTCCGGAATGAAGATAGCGGCTCTCACAAGGCCTTCAATATCTTTAATCTTCTTGTCATTAAAAATCTTCTTAGAAGAAAAAATCATGATGTCCTTAAAATTAATGATACCAATAATATTGTCAATATTCTCCTGATACACAGGAAATCTGGAATTGCTCTGTGCGAGAATAAATTCTGTCACTTCACACAATTTCATATCTCCGTCAATCGCCACGATATTATTTCTGTGCGTCATAATATCCTTTGCCTCTTTGTCGCCAAATTCTACAATATTATTAATCATCTCAGCTTCACTGGCCTGAAGTACACCATTTTCATGGCCTTCATTGACTACTGAGATAATATCCTCCTCTGTAACATTTTCTTCTTTTTGCTTTTTAAATAGTCCAAAAAAATTACTGAGGCCTGTGCCTTTTTCCATCCGGTGCTCCTTCTTGATTTTTTTTCTCTCTATTTTTCGCAAGTCCCCACTGTGACAAGTTTGTTGTATTCCTCACTTGCAGAAACTGGGTACTCTCACACTGAGATAAATGGTTAACATTAAAAATATACCATCTTAGCGTTCATTCGTCAATATTTATGTATTCAACTCAAGACTCACTGACAATGCCAGATTGACCTTTTTCAGTATCTCCTCATCGAGATGACAAACCTTATCTTTGAGTCTTGTTTTATCAATTGTTCGAAGTTGTTCCAACAAAATTACGGAATCTTTCACAAGATCATAAATCGAACTGTCTAACTCCACATGAGTTGGAAGTTTCGCCTTGTTCATTTTTGATGTAATTGCTGCACAAATCACAGTTGGACTGTGTCTGTTTCCAACATCATTTTGTATAATCAGCACCGGTCTGATGCCTCCCTGTTCCGAACCGACAACCGGTCTTAAATCTGCGTAATAAATATCTCCTCTTCTAACAATCGCCGAATTCACACTCCATTATTTATACTCTGAAATTAGTATTGCCAAAAAACAAGTGTGTATTCAAAACTTCTATCTATTTGTTATTAACAATGCAAAGGTCAAAAGCCCAGACGGATAAAAATATCTCTGCATAGTTTTCAACTTAATAATTGCTCAGACAGTATTCATCTTCAAAATAATCTTTTGTTCCAACAATCTTTCCATGTCTGTAAAATACTCTTGGAATTCTCTTTCCAATATCACATACAATTTCATAATTAAATGTAAGTCCAGCCATTTCAGCAAGTTTTTCAGCAGAAATTTCCTCATCTCCACTCTTTCCGAGCAAAATAACCGTGTCATCTTTTCTCGCATCCATATCCGTTACATCTACCATGAACTGATCCATGCAGACTCTTCCAAGAATATTTGCCCTCTTGCCTTTAATCAGTACATATCCATTGTTCGAAAGGCTCCTGCGGTATCCGTCTCCATACCCGAGCGGAATGGTGGCAACTTTCATATCTTTCTCTGCCACAAATGTACCACCATAACTGATGGTATCCCCTTTATGAATTTCTTTTATATATGCGATATGACTGCGAAGTCCAAGTGCCGGAGTGAGTTTTACCAGTTCCTTATCCACCTCTTCTGACGGATATAATCCATACATCGCAATTCCCGCACGAACAGCGTCCAGATTAAAATCCGGAAGTTCCATCATTGCTGCGCTGTTAGAACAATGTTTGACAGGAATTTCAATCCCTCTTTCTTCTAGTTTATTTATCATCTCTGTAAATAATGCGTACTGCTGTTTTGTCGATGTCTTATCATATTCATCCGCTCTTGCAAAATGAGTAAACATTCCCTCTATCTGGATATTTGGAAGTTCGCTGATTCTTTTTATAACATCAGCACTCTCTTCGGTTGGTCTGAAACCAATTCTTCCCATGCCTGTATCAATCTTGATATGTATCTTTGCAACTTTGTTCTCACGGACTGCCGCTTCCGACACAGCCTTGCCCATCTCTAATGTAAATACTGTAGGTCGAATATCATAAGAAACCAATCGGTCTAACTGACTCTCATGTGTGTATCCAATGACAATAACTGGCTTTGTAACATCATGTCGTCTCAAATTGATTGCCTCGTCAACCGTTGCAACGCCATAAGCAGATACAAGTTCATCAATCGTCTTTGCAATTGGAATTGCCCCGTGTCCATATCCGTCAGTCTTTACCACCGCAATAATCTTTGTGCCTTTTTTTAATCTCTTACTGAGGTTTACGATATTGTCATATATTGCGTCAAGATTTATTGTAGCGCAGGCTCTGTAATATCTCTCATTTACATATTTTTCTGTCAGAACATCATTCTCCATCTTTTCATATTCTCCATTCTATCTGTTATATTTTGTAAACACCTTATATATACAATCCACAAGATTGCTCGCATTTACGCTATACTGACCAAGTTCCTTCGAGGCCTCATCGCCAGCCAGTCCATGCAGATACACGCCCATTGCAGCAGCCTCAAACATCCTCATCTTTTGTGATACAAGTGCACTGATGATTCCTGCCAGCACATCACCACTTCCCCCTTTGCTCATAGCGGAATTTCCAGATGTGTTCACCACAACTTCTCCATTTGGACCTGCAATGACTGTTCCCGCATCTTTTAGTACCGTGATACAGTTATACTCCTTTGAAAAATCCTTTGCAACCTTTACTGCATTTTTTCTGATATGGGAAACCTCAAATCCGGTCAGCCTTGACATCTCTTTTACATGAGGAGTGAGAATACAATTCTCATTGAGTTCCTCAAGAAGTTCTCTGTTTTGAGCCATGAGATTCAGGGCATCTGCATCAATAATCTTCTTTCCATCGACTTTTAATACATACTGCAAAATTTGTAATGTCTCCTCCGAAACTGAAAGTCCCGAACCAATACAAATAACATCTTTATTTTTATCAAAGTTTACTCCATATATCGCATCAAAATGATGAACAACAGATTCTATAGAATTACTTCGTACCACATCTAAATTTTCTTTTCCTGTATAAATTTTCACAAGACCTGTGCCACACCGGTAAGCTGCCTGAGAAGATAAAATTACCGCTCCCGACATCAGTGCCCCTCCGCCGACCATACTGACACTTCCGTAGCTGCCCTTATTAGAAGTCTCGGTTCGCTTTGGCAGATTTACAAAATCCGCTGGTTCCAGATAATAGATGCGACTTTTCTTTGGAACGCTCTCTCTGTAAGCAATATCCGGATAGCCAATCTCATCACAAACAAGTTCTCCACAGTACTCCTTGCCCTCGCACAAAAAATGTCCCGTCTTTTTTTTGCCAAAGGTCACTGTCATATCCGCTTTGATACATATTCCCATCACTTCACCAGTTGTTGCATTTAATCCGCTTGGAATATCAATCGCAATCGTCACCGCATCACTTTGATTGATTTTCGCAATTACCTGCCGATATATCCCTTCCACATTTCTTGTCAGTCCAATACCAAAAAGACCATCTACCACAACATCTTTGGCACAGAGTTCAAATGCCTCCGTCACATCATCTGCTGCCGAATCGTCTTCTAAATATCTCACAGATGTATCGAGAATTTCGATTTCTGCACTCATGTTATCTAATATATTATATTGAGTGCGAAACTCTTCGGTTCCTTTTTCCAGATTTCCAACCACAAAAATTTTCACTTCATATCCCTGAATCAGCAACATTCTTGCCACTGCAAGTCCATCGGCGCCATTATTTCCCGTGCCTGCAAATATTTTTACGACCTGATTCTTTGCATATCGTTTCTGAATTTCCTGCGTCACAAGGAAACTCGCCCGCTCCATCAATACCAGAGATGGAATTCCTATAGTCTGAATCGTATATATATCCAGATTTTTCGCCTGTTTTGCATCTAATAAAAAATCCAATTTTACTCACCTACCGCAACTGTTGATACATATTCTTTGCTGTCACTGATACTCACATGAATTGCCGTAATATCAAGTGACTCTGAAAGTTTTTTTGCCGCTCCATACAATTTTACATATGGCTTTCCAAGAGAATCTCTGAGAACTTCAATTTCTTTTAACTCAAAACCTCTCACGCCTGTTCCAAACATCTTAGAAACCGATTCCTTAACAGAAAAGTCTGCCGCAAAAACATTTGTGCGCCCCTTTGCGTGAGCAATCTCTGCCTCTGTAAAACAGCGGCTCAAAAAATGTTCCTTATGTTTCAGTTCATCGAAACGCTTAATCTCCAAAATGTCATTGCCAATCCCTTTTATCATGATGATTCTCCTCTGTGCATAGTGCTTGTCAGATTATAAGATAACATCATAAGACTCTCAGACAAATGTACATTCTCAACCACAATCCCCTTTGGCACTCTTAAATCTACATGCGCAAAATTCCAAATTGCCTTCACACCATAATTCACTACCAACTCCGCAATCTTAACTGCCTCTGTCTTCGGAAGTGTCAGTGCCGCTATATCAATATCATTGTCTTTAATAAAATCTTTGAGTTCTTCCATTGGCATTACCTTAATTCCGCGAACAATTTTTCCATGCAATTCTTTATTCTTATCAAATAATCCAGTAACAACAAAGCCCCTTCGTTCAAAATTCGTATAATTGGCAATCGCCTGTCCAAGATTACCAGAGCCAATGATAATCATATTGTGTTTTTTATCTACACCAAGCAATTTTCCAATTTCCTGATAGAGATGTTCCACATTATAACCATACCCCTGTTGACCGAAACCGCCAAAGTTATTCAAGTCCTGCCTAATCTGTGATGCCGTCACATTCATACGCTCACTTAAATCACTCGATGAAATTTTATCAATTCCATCTTCCATCAACTCACCTAAATACCTGTAGTACCTCGGCAGTCGCTTAATTACCGCTCTTGAAATACCATCTTTACTCATATCTACCACCATACCTATATTTTCTGCAACCATAACCACAATTTTTCTAATCATTATAGCACAACTTTGTCAAAAATTAAACAATCGAAAAGAAAAGTATTTGCCTGTAGGAAAAGAATCATATATAATAGGTAAAGATTCGCAAACGAATATTGAACTTGTAAAGCGGACATTATTTTAAATTAACAGATACAAAAGTGAGGAAAACTATGATTTTATCATGTAGTAATATTAGCAAAGCATTTGACGGCAAAACAATTCTTGATAACTGCTCTTTTCATATTGAAGACCATGAAAAAGCTGCAATTGTCGGTATGAACGGTGCCGGAAAATCTACATTTTTTAAAATAATTACAGGTGAGTTAACTCCGGATGACGGACTAATCACAGTGGCAAAAGATAAAACCGTTGCCTATCTGTCACAGCATCCGGATTTTTCGTTAAATAACACAATTTATGAAGAGATGCTCACTGTCAAAAAAGACATCATTCAGGCAGAGACAAGAATTCGCGAACTGGAACACGAAATCAAAAATCTCACCGGTCAGGAATTAGAGAATAAGTTAGAACTTTACAGCCGCCTGACTCACAATTTTGAACTCAACAATGGATATGCCTATAAAAGCGAAATTACAGGTGTCTTAAAAGGTCTTGGATTCAGCGAAGAGGATTTTGACCGCAAGATTGATACCTTGTCCGGCGGCCAAAAAACAAGAGTATTTTTAAGTAGAATCCTTCTTTCCAATCCGGATATTATTCTTCTCGATGAGCCCACTAACCACTTAGACTTAAACTCGATTGCATGGCTGGAAGTATTTCTGAGCAACTATAAAGGAAGTGTGATTGTCATTTCCCATGACCGCTACTTCTTAGATAAGATTGTCACAAAAGTCGTTGAGATTGAGGACGGACACTGCCGTACTTATACTGGAAACTATTCTGACTATGCCGTCAAAAAAGAACAGCTTCGTGAGACTATGCTCAAACAATATTTAAATTATGAGCGAGAGGTCAAACATCAGGAGCAGGTAATTGAAAAATTAAAATCATTCAATCGCGAGAAATCCATTAAGCGCGCAGAAAGCCGCGAAAAACAGCTCGACAAAATGACCGCTGTTGAAAAACCCAAATTTATTGACGACCAGATGAAATTAAAACTGGTTCCAAGAACAGTCAGTGGAAATGATGTCCTGTCTGTCAAAGATTTATCCAAATCATTCGGGGCACTGGAATTGTTCTCAGGTCTGAACTTCGAAATCAAACGCGGAGAAAAAGTTGGTATTATTGGAAACAATGGTACCGGAAAGACTACTATTTTGAAAATTATCAATAATCTGATTTCTTCAGATTCTGGCGAAATCAAACTGGGTTCGAATGTATCAATTGGATATTATGATCAGGAACACCATGTCTTAAACATGGAAAAGACGGTATTTGATGAGATTGGTGACACCTATCCCGAAATGACAAACACCGAAATCCGAAACGTGCTGGCAGCATTTTTATTTACCGGCGAGGATGTATTTAAATATATCCGTGATTTAAGCGGTGGCGAGCGTGGTCGTGTATCACTCGCGAAACTGATGCTCTCAAATGCAAATTTTTTAATCCTTGATGAGCCTACCAACCACTTAGATATTACTTCAAAGGAAATTTTAGAAAATGCAATTAACAACTATGAGGGAACGATTCTCTATGTTTCCCATGACCGTTATTTCATCAATAAGACTGCAACAAGAATTCTTGATTTGGTCAATAAAAAACTTGTAAACTATCTCGGAAACTATGACTACTATCTTGAGAAAAAAGATGAACTCACAAAAGTCTATGCGGCAGCCGATGCTACTTCTGCAGATACTGTAAATGTTCAAAAAGAGACTTCTGAAAACAAACTCTCTTGGCAGCAGATGAAAGAAGAACAGGCAAAAGAACGCAAAAAGCAGAATGAGTTAAAGAAACTTGAGACGAGAATTAACGAACTTGAGACAAGACAAGCAGAACTGAATGAAGAGATGGCTAATCCGGAAATCAGCTCCAATGTCGGAAAACTGACGGAAATCACAAAAGAAATGGATAAGATTACCGAAGAGCTGGACAGCCTCTATGAGAAATGGGAAGAATATATTTAAACAATCTTTTCCCTCGCTGAGAGATTATCCCCACGGCGAGAAAACCTATAATAATAAAACCTATAGTAATAAAGCCTATAGTAATAAAGCCTATAATAATAAAACCTATAATAATTAAAAACTATAATAATAAAACCTACAGTGGCAAAAAAGTTCCCCTGACATCTGTCAGAGGAACTTCTCTTATTATATCTTATTATATATAATACAATTTAATTTTATCCCCACAGCCCATGTTCTTCAATATTCTTCATAGAATTTAAAATGTGGGATTTTGTACACTCTTCTGCCTTATCTTCATCTCCACTCTTAATTGCATCAATAATATCTCGATGTTCTTGTATCGTTTTTACTACTCTCTCCTGTGATGAGAGAGTTTTCTTGCGTATACGTTCTAAATAATGATGAAAATCTGTCATCGTATGATAGAGCATCTTGGAATCCGCCATCTTGTATAAATAATGGTGAAACTCATTATCTAACTCCAATACCTTATCATATCTGCCCTTCTGAACATGAAATTCGGATAAATCAGAAATCTCCTCCAGTCTGGCAATATCCTCTTCTGTCTTATTGCGAATAGCCCATCTAGCACACATCCCCTCCAATCGTGCCCGCATCTCATAAATATCCTTTAAATCTTTTGGACTGATACCAATAACGGATGCACCTTTGTTTGGAATAATTCGAACGAGTCCTTCTAATTCCAACTGTCTGAGTGCCTCTCGGACAGGAGTTCTGCTTACTCCCAGTTCTGAGGCAATGGTCATCTCGCGCAATACATCATTTTCCTTATATACACCATTTAAAATATCCTCATGAATTTTGTCAAAAACTCTACTCTGTAAAGAATATTTATCTATATTTGTATCCTTACTCCAGTTTTCCATCCAATCACCTACTTATGGAATTCTTCTAATCCAAGCTTCTTACAAGTTTTGGAAATGATATTAAGAAGTTCTGCATCAGTAATAACCGTAATTCTTCCACCTTCATACTCTGCATCTACCCACTCTTTTACTTCTTTTACAAGTTCAGAGGATTTATCTACTTTCTTCTCTTCTGGAAGTGCAAAATATGTATTAATCCAGTGTGCAATTCCTGCAAGTCCTGATGTATTCGATACTGCAACAAGAACTGGTCTCTTTAAGAATTTTTCTGTGTTAAAGATATTGTAAATTTCCTCATTTTTAAGTAATCCATCAGCGTGAATACCTGCTCTTGTAACATTAAAGTTCTTGCCTACAAATGGTGTTCTCTCAGGAATTTCATATCCGATATCTTTTCTGTAATACTCTGCAAGGTCTGTGATGACAGTCGTATCCATTCCATCTAGTGTACCTTTTAACTGAGCATACTCAAATACCATTGCCTCAAGTGGTGTATTACCCGTTCTCTCACCAATGCCAAACAGAGAACAATTGACTCCACTCGCACCGTAAATCCATGCCGTTGTCGAATTTGTAACTGCCTTATAAAAATCATTGTGTCCATGCCACTCAAGCTGTGCAGATGGAACACCTGCATTTGCAGTTAAACCATAGATAATTCCCTGAACCGATCTAGGAATAACAGCACCTGAGAAGTTGACACCATATCCCATCGTATCACAAGCTCTGATTTTAACAGGAATTTTGTATTCCTCCTGTAATTTCATTAACTCAAGACAGAACGGAATAACGAATCCATAGATGTCTGATCTAGTGATGTCCTCTAAGTGACATCTTGGGCTGACACCAGTCTCAAGACACTCCCTTACCACGCTCAAATAATGTTCCATACACTGCTTTCTTGTCATCTTCATCTTATAAAAGATATGATAATCTGAACAGCTGACTAAAATACCAGTTTCTTTTAACCCTAAATCTTTAACCAGTTCAAAATCTTTCTTGCAAT
>ONXS01000127.1 GCA_900321855.1 uncultured Eubacteriales bacterium
CAATAATGTCATCTACAATGGCTGCTGAGAGAATCGTTGTTCCGACAATTCCTTTTAATTTGCCCATTTCTTTTAATGTTTCAACGGTAATACTCACAGATGTCGCTGTCATAATCGTTCCGATAAATACTGCCTCAAAAAACTTAGAAGAACCGGTTGGTGCAAATCCGTAGTAACAGCTATATAGCAAAAAACCACCACCAAGTGGAACTGCAACACCTGCACAGGCAATAAGCACTGCTTTTGGTCCTGTTTTTATCAAATCTCTCAAATTTGTTCCAAGACCTGCATTAAACATCAAAAGCACAACTCCGATTTCCGCAAACATTGATAAGTAATCGGTCTTGCCTACCAAATGCAATACACTCGGTCCAATCAGCAAACCTGCAATAATTTCGCCGACTACCATAGGTGCCTTAATCTGTCTCGCAAGTATTCCGCACAACTTTGCTGCCACAATAATAATGGCCAAATCTCTCAACATATCCATTTGTATTTTCTGAAATTTTATTTGAAATCATTTGATTTGAGGACTGCAGCGCAGTCCGGTACTTAGCCGTTCTGCAAGAATCAGCTAAGTACCTCTCTCAGTTTTTCCAAAGCCTTCTTTTCGATTCTGCTGACATAACTTCTTGAAATATTTAATTCATCTGCAACCTGCTGCTGTGTGTGTTCCTCATTGCCATACAGACCGTATCTTTTTGCCACAATAAGCAATTCTCGCGGATTCAAAATCTTATCTATGCACTGAGTCAGTTTTCGAATATCTTCATTCGTCTCACACTGCTCTTCAATGAGTGGTCCCTCACTCTCTATAATATCCATAAAGTTGATTTCATTTCCATCTCCATCAGAGCCTATTGCATCGTACAGCGATACGTCTTTCTGACGTTTTCTCTCTCCGCGCAGCATCATCAGATACTCATTTTCAATACATCTCGCCGCATAGGTGGAAAGCTTTCCTTTTTCCGTGTCAAAACTGTCTATCGCTTTCATCAGGCCGATGGTTCCAATCGAAATCAATTCTTCCAGACTTCTTCCGTTATCTGCACTGATGTATTTCTTCGCAATATAGGCAACCAGTCTCAGATTGTGTTCAACTAAAACTTCTCTTCCCTTCAAGTCACCATCTTTAAAGCATTTCAGATAATACATTTCTTCTTTCGAACTTAACGGTTCTTTAAATGTTTTCAAAGAAAGCACCTCGAAGTATTTGATACACGATTACTATATTTTATGCTCTAAAATTCATTTTTGTGCATTTCCATTTGCGAATTTAAGATTCAAGTGTAACTTTTAACACGAAATTTCGGTCAACGTTCGCTGGTGATTAGGATTCTTCTTTTCTTCTGAGCACATTATACATTTCTAATGCTGTTCCCATATTGATATAAAGTTTCTGCTTTGGATGTGGACAGGAATCCATATTTTCTCCATTTTCATCAAGAATATTTAACACCTTGAGAAACTCATTTGTTCCATCAGTTTTCATCACTTCAATTTCTTCTGAAACGCTGAATTTATTTCTCTGTTCAATTTCATATAATATTGCAGATTTATCTTCTATATGAATGGTCTTTCCAAGTTCTTTCTCTAATTTGGCAACTGTGATACCTCTTCCAATCAGTCCCAGATATGTGTAAGATTTATTGTATGTATTGCTGTCATAAATCTGAGTCTCTTCATTTGGCTTGCCATAGAAAAATCCCGTTGTGTACTGTCTGTAAGTACATTTGGTAATTTCGTCCTTATAGTAATCCATATTTGATTCATATACTTCTTCACCCTTGAGATAGTCATCAATTGCTTTTCTGTAAGTTCTCGCAACAGTGGCTACGTAGAGCGCTGTCTTCATTCTGCCCTCAATCTTCAGACTGTCGATTCCTGACTTCATCAAATCCGGAATATGTTCAATCATACACAAATCTTTTGAGTTAAAAATATAAGTGCCGCGCTCATTTTCATAAACTGGCATATATTCTCCCGGTCTGCTCTCTTCTTCTACTGAATATTTCCACCTGCATGGATGTGTGCAGGCGCCATGATTTGCATCTCTTCCTGTCATAAAGCTGCTGAGCAAACATCTTCCCGAATAAGAAATACACATTGCACCATGTACAAAAGTCTCTATTTCCAGATTTTCCGGAATTTTTCCACGAATTTCATTAATTTCTCTGAGTGATAA
>ONXS01000056.1 GCA_900321855.1 uncultured Eubacteriales bacterium
GTGAACTCCTTCGTCACACTCTCCTCTTATGTTCACTCCAACTTACTCAATTTCATCATTTCAGAGTGAATTATCCAAATTTCCTGCACACGAACATTTCGTACTTCATATTCTTGTACCTATAAAAAGAACCGCTCGCCTTACACGAACGGTTCTCATTTACAAATTGTTAATATTCTATTTACAGTTTGTTCTTGGGGTCTGACCCCTATTAGTTAGCTTTGCCAACTGATCCGAATAATTCCATCTTCTCTTTTACTGTTGCTTTGATTGCCTCTGCACCTGGAGCAAGTAATTTACGAGGGTCGAATCCTTTTCCTTCAAGGTCTTTTCCAGCCTCTACATACTTACGTGTAGCGTCTGCGAATGAAAGCTGGCACTCTGTGTTAACGTTAATCTTAGATACTCCGAGGTCGATTGCTTTCTTAATCATATCTTCTGGAATACCTGTACCACCGTGAAGAACTAATGGCATTGCACCAGTCTTTTCCTGAATAGCTGCAAGTGTCTCGAAACTAAGTCCAGCCCAGTTCTCTGGGTATTTACCATGAATGTTTCCGATACCTGCTGCAAGCATATCTACACCAAGATCTGCTACTGCTTTACACTCGTCTGGGTCTGCACACTCACCAGCACCGATAACTCCGTCTTCTTCTCCACCGATTGAACCAACTTCTGCCTCGATAGATAATCCAAGATGATGAGCAACGCTTACTAACTCTGTTGTCTTAGCTACGTTCTCTTCGATTGGATAATGTGAACCATCGAACATGATTGATGTAAATCCAGCTTCGATACAAGCATAACATCCTTCGTATGAACCGTGGTCTAAGTGAAGAGCAACTGGAACTGTGATTCCAAGAGACTCGTCCATAGCTTTAACCATAGCTGCTACTGTTTTAAAGCCTGTCATATATTTTCCTGCACCCTCAGATACACCTAAGATTACAGGTGAGTTTAATTCCTGTGCTGTTAATAAAATAGATTTTGTCCACTCAAGGTTGTTGATGTTGAACTGTCCTACTGCATAATGTCCTTCTTTTGCTTTTTTAAGCATCTCTGCTGCTGAAACTAACATTAAATTTACCTCCATGTATAAATATTTGATTTCATTATACCCTATTTTTTAAGTATTGCAAACTATTTTTGAAGTCTTCGTAATATTTTATTACTTTTTTGTACTCTTCTGCCGAAATATCTGTCTCACTCTGTGCATATCTTGATTTGTCAATAATGTCTAACACATCTTTTGTCTCTCTCAAATCAATCGTCAGCTCTCTCTCCTTTGAGACATCTATAATTCGGTCATTAATCTGAGCACACACATCTGATGTATTGCTGTCCATATCATAATGGATACCAATTTCTTCCAGATTCTTTTTGAGCAGATTACCAATCACAACAACATTATGTCTGTTGTCCTCTGTCATATATTTCTTCTTTTCATTCAGTTTCATCATATGATATGTGAGGAGCGATGCTGCAAGAAGTATCACAACCGTTGCAATGATAATGATATTTTTTGCACTGCTCTTATTTTGTTTTGTGCTGCTATCGCCAGTTGTATCTCCTGCTGAATTTTGCGATGTCGTTGTCTCACCACCTACAATGGTTATAGTCTCGTCTGACTTTCCGGTCACTTTCTCCGTCTTCTTCTCGTCAACGGTAGTTTCTTTCTCACCATCTTTTTGTTCCTGTTTCGTTGTCTCTTCCGAAACTCCACCATTGTCCTGAGGTGTGGCATCATTTGTCTGATAATATCCCGGAGTTGTCTCAATTGGAACAAATCCTGCCCCTGGCACATAGACTTCTGTCCACGCATGGGCATCATTATCTCTGATACTTAACGTAATTTTTCCTGTCTCATCCGCCTTGCCCTTTGGAAATACAATATATCCCTCGGCATATCTTGCAGGCACTCCCATATAACGCAGAAGTAAAGTGGCCGCACTTGCATATGCAGTACAATATCCTTTTTTCTTATGAAACAAGAAATCAAGAACATAGTCCTGACCCTCTTCCAGTGCCCCCGGTGTCAGCGAATATTTTGTATTTTTATTCAGATACTCTCTGACTGTTCGAATACATTCCTCCAGACTTTCCTGTGTATCGTCATACATATTTTCCTTAATATTCGTCTTGGAGCGAAATTCCATAACAACATCTGCCGGCAAATCCAGATTAATCTGTTTCATAAGCAGATTCATTTTTTCTGTGTAATCCTCGGCATCCGTTTTCAGATGATTATTATACTTTCCAATCGCATCTTTTTCACTCATGCTGTAAAAATCGAATTCATAGCTGTCTCTCGTAGCACTCTTCGTATTAATACCACTGTCATATTTAATCTTCGGATTATCCAGCACATTACTATAATATGGAACATATGTGAATGTTTTTGCCGCATTTACATAATCAATCTTGATATATTTTTTATCACCGGTAAAATTATAAATCTTAGGCGAATACATCAACGCCTCGTTGTAATAATTCAATCCAACTGACCTTATAATATCTATATTTGCCGCTGAGACAACATACCACTTATGCCCCTGATAATTGGACGCCGTATATCCTTTTAGATAAACCGGCGAAGTACACTTTGTGAGCTCTGCCTCAAGCATGGCTGTATCTGTGTAATTCACCTCTTCCACATCTCCAAGTTTTCCGCCATTTACTCCTCCGGTAGCCCTGACATCATCTGGATTTTCTCCCGGAACCGGTTTGAAAAACTCTATATTTTCCATCATATGCTGCACTCGGTTTGCAAATTTTAAATATCTGTCATTAATCTGATACTTCTTAACAGGACTGATGAGCAACATACCTCCAAGAAATGCCAGACACAATGCTGTCAGAAACAGAATCCTTCCCATATATAAAACCCTGCTGTGCTGAAACATGATACACAGAAGAACATATATCACAATACATACCATATAAAATATATTAGGCACTGCTCCAAATAAGGTTCCCGGAATCACAAACACTGCCAGCAATAACATATGAAATCCGGCATAAATTCTATTATAGGTCACAAGAGTAATAATATAGGAACACAATGCAACTGCCAGTAAAAATACAACTGTCACATATTCCTTTTTAAAATCCTGTATTACAATATAGTGACTTACACTCTTGTCAAAATGCTCATTGTTTTTGTCAATAACCCTGTTTGCTATAAAATAAATGGCATTGATAAGCTGCCTTGCCTGAAACAAAACAAACATAAGAATACCCAGCAGTGAAATACTGCTAATCATAAATAACAACCATTTTCTCTTTATCAAAGTACACCCAAGATATAATCCTGAAAAGAAAACTTCGCTTATGATTAATGCCGGCAGACTGACATGAATATGGAACATCTGCACAAAACTTCCAATTCCTGCAAACGTTCCAAGAAAAACCACTGCCCACTTACATATAAAATCTAATATTCTTTCTCTCATTTTACTATCCTCTGGTAACTGTCATTATATGCACAATCGTCTCATCAAGAACCGCAATATCTCGAATAAACTTTCTCTTTAACACAAATCCATTGTTTCCCAATTCTTCCCATGTCACATAGAATAAAACTCCCATGTGCACCAATTTTACACATTGTGAATAACAGTCCTCATACATCGTATGAATATTTTGCCTGTTTCTTATATCATAAGAAATATAAACAAATGGTTCTGAATTTACATCTTCATGGATGACCATAATCTCATCTTTTTTCGATGTCAGTTTCCAGTGAATTTTATTTAATTTATCTCCATCTCTGAATTCCCTGATTGCATAATCTGACAACTCATCTGACTCCATAAAATAATCGGCTGCCTCTTCTTCTGTCATCGTTTTAAGTTTATCAATCTCCATCTTAATGTCATAAACAGCAGGCATTACAATAAACTCAAAATTTTTAGTATAACATTTTTTTCTCAGTGGCATGCTCGCAATCCCAAACATATCATACATAATCATATCTTCAATTCTAACTTCATAGATTCCACATTTCAAATCCCTGAGTCTGATATATTCTTTGATATTCGAGCGTTCCTTTAAATCCACCTTATATTTTTCTGTAATAAATTCATCACTGTACTGATTCTTATATTTCAGCGTAAATTCCATTTTTTTATAAGGAAAAATACTATGCTTTTTTACAGCTATGACAAAATCCGTTGTATAAGAACTCTGTTTCTTTCTCTTTTTTACATGTATCTTCACTCTAACCCGAAATACCGTGGCAAAAAAGAGAACCCATTGAAATGCTATAACAAACAATCCCATTTTCAGTGGAAGCTGTGCACTATAATCCCTGTATAAAATCATAACGCAAAAAAGTGCAACTGCTACGACTGCAAGGCAGATGATATTTCTTATATGTTTCAAACATCTCTTTACATACATTATTTTGCAGCCTCTTTCAATATTCTGTTTATAATATTTTCTACTGTCTCACCAGATGCCTTTGTTGCTGCGCTGAGTACAATTCTGTGTCTCGCACATGGATACATAATTTTATTGACATCTTCCGGAATTACATAATTTCTTCCCTCAATATAAGCTCTCGCCTGAGCTGCTCTCATAATCGCAATACTTCCACGAGGACTGATTCCAAGTTCCACTTCTCTCATATTTCTAGAAGCTCCCGCAATCTTTGAAATATACATATATACATCATCATGTACAAATACTTTTTTCGTCTCTGATTTAATAATCATCATACCCTTTGAATCAATAATCGGTTTTACATCATCCAGTGGATTTTTCTCAAACTTGCCCTTGAGCATTGCCGCTTCGTCCTGCACAGTTGGGTATCCCATAGAAACACAAAACATAAAACGGTCTAACTGTGACTCTGGCAACATATGTGTACCGACTGAACCAACCGGATTCTGAGTTGCTATGACATTAAACGGATTTGGCAACTTATGAGTAACCGAATCAACCGTTACTGTTCCCTCTTCCATCGCCTCTAAAAGAGCCGCCTGTGTCTTTGATGAGGTTCGGTTAATCTCATCTGCAAGAAAAAGATTACACATGATTGCTCCATTCTTGAACTCAAATTCTCCTGTTTTCTTGTTGTACATTGTAAATCCAGTTACATCTGACGGTAAAACGTCCGGTGTAAACTGCATACGATTATATTTTAAGGACATTGCCTTTGAAATTGCAAGCGCAAGAGAAGTCTTTCCAACACCCGGAATATCATCAATCAGAACATGTCCGTCTGCGATAAATGCTGTGATAACATTCTCTATTACATCATCTTTGCCTACAATTACCTTTTTCACTTCATCAATAATTCTGTGTACTGCCTCATTACCTGTCATTTTTTTAATTTCTCCATTTCTTCATACCAAATCGCACAGCCTCGTGTTGTCCTCTTTCCATAATAGAGTGCAACATCTGCATGCTTTCTAACAATTGAATAATCGTCTGCTCCGACAATTCCTCGCTTTAAATCGATACCAATCGAACACGTCAGGCGATATTCTTTTGGAATTGTCTGAATATCTTCATCTGTATATTTTCTGACAAACTTTTCGAACCCATTTTCTTTCTCAATAGAATCGTAAATCTTGTCCACAATAGACTGAATGATGTCTTTCTCCGCATTATTCACAATAATAATAAATTCATCTCCACCAAATCGGATTGCCTCTCCATAATCTTCACATGCCTCTGCGAAGATTTCTCCAAAACGTTTCAAAAGCATATCTCCAACATGATGTCCGAAAGTATCATTATAATACTTAAAATGGTCTAAGTCTATATAAATCACGCTAATATCAATTGCACGATTTTCTTTTCTCGCATTTGCCAAACTCTTATTGATGACACGGTAATATCCATTTCGATTCAAAAGTCCGGTCAATTCATCTGTAACTGCCTGTTGTTTTAATCGGTCATTCAATTTATATTTTTCAATCGCATCTACAATCTGACGGAATACAATCATATAAATATCTTTGTCTTTCTCATCGAGAACTTCCCTGTTTGCTGCTGAATTCCATGAATCCGACAGTCTGTTAAATGTGATAAAAATAGATTTTACCTTTTCAAACCGGTAAATCGGAGCGACAATAATTGACGAAATCTTACTTCTGTCAAACACATCAATTACATTTTTAAAATCCGAGTAATTATTGCTGAATTTAGACAGCACAAAGCCATCTGCATCCTCATTAAAATAATCAATCAACTTACTCATCTGCTCAATTTCCAAATCGTACTCCAAATCAGAATATTTGATTTCAGCCTCTCCATGCTCATCAAAATTAATAAATACAACATCATCTAATTTAAAGTTTGTCTTAAAACTTACAATCAGTGAGCTAATCATATGGTCGAGAGAGATATATTCACTGTTGACCAGTTCCTGAAAATCCCCAAAGAAACTCAGCTGTTTCTTCGTCTCAGTCAGTTCATTTTCCCCTTCTTTCAGTCTGACAAACTCAATAATCTGATCAATGGTAAGTTTTTTCATATCCATAACATATTTTTTTCTATTATATGGTTTGTTCTGAATCGCACAGTCAAGCATTTCTATTCTGTCCGGATTTTTATGTTTGACATAGAAATCTTTTGCAGAAGTCAAAATACGAACTGCCTCTTCCTCATTTCCCAGAATTCTGTTCAGTCTTGCCCTATCCATCGCATAAAAAATCAGATTCATAAACATGCTTCCTGTACTCATAATCAGGAACTCTTCTGACTTATCAAAATACTCCATCGCCTCTGTATATTTTTTATTTGTCATGGCGATAATCGCACAACTGTAATAATACAAGAATACATCATCGCCCCACAGATAGTTTTCAAAATCTTCAACTTTATATTCTAAAATGTGACTCAAGAACTGTTTTGCTTTTCCATTGTAAACCTGAGCTGCATAAAGACTTCCTCTCTTATATGCAGCAACAGAAATCATTCCCAAAATCTTCGAAATATTACATACTCTAATATTTTCACGTTTTAAAACCTTCAAAATATTAAATACTGCCGTAAGATATTCCTCTGAATTGTTGTAATCACCTGCGAGAAGTGCATTGGTTCCCATATTATATAAAGTTTCTAATACCGCATCCGTATCTTTTTCTTCATATAAAATCTCTAAAGCGTCATTATAATACTCATTTGCCTCTTCAAAGCGGTCTGCTGTACAACTGTCATAGCCCATACCATTGTAAATGTCTACTTCTTCTTTTTTATTATTCGTCTTTTTTACAATCTCAATCGACTTCGTATAAAAATAAGAGGCTGTATCATAATTTCCATTGTAAGAGGCCATCATGACGCACTTGCGATAAGCCTCTAACAAGAAGGAATAATTTCTTAATTTATTTGCAATCTCTACTCCTCTGAGGGTATTTGGAATTCTGCTCTCAATATCATTTGGATTTTCATAAATGCTCATACTGTTGTGATAACTGTATACCAGAATATGTGCCATATGATTCATATAATTATATTTTTTACACAACTTTAACAATTTCTCTGGAACTTCCACTCCATCTGCGCAAATCCAAATATCCTTCCATCCAGAAAAACGCACCATGTTTTCAAGCAGCAGTGCAGACAGTGTCGTATATTCATCATCTATTTCCTCCGCCACTTTTTTGCACTCCGCAGCATGAAACTGTGCCGCATCATTATTTCCAAGATATGTATTCGCCAAAGCACTGTAATAATGGTACTGATACATTCTCTCTGTCTCTTTTCCATTAAAAGTCTTATATTTGTCACACAGCATCAGGGCATACGAATAATTTTCACTGTAAATACTGATGGAAATATAGAGCGATAACATCTTAATTCTGAAATCCAGTGTCACATATACCTTTTCCAGTTCCACCTTCTGATAAATCATGGAAATATAATATTCTGCCTGTTCAAATGCAAATGTCTGCATCATCGTGTCAATCTTTTCCAGTTCTGTATTGGAACTTTTGAAGTTAAATGTCTGCTCCTTTTTGCGGTCTGATTCCACATCTTTGATTGCCCCATCAATTACAAGACCTGTCATGTCATTTTTTTCAATAAAGGAATTCAGCCTGATTTTTATGTACTGCTTTACATTTCCCGACTCACTGACAATCATCAATACCTTTAAATTGTGACTTCTCTCCCCTAATAATCGTTCTAATACATCCAGTGTAGACTCACAGATATGGTTTGTATTATTAATCAAAATAAATACTCTGTGAGTTTCAGTTACCTTCAATAACAGTTTTACCAATCCCGAAATAAACTTTCCTTTTTCATAATCTCTCTCACTGAGAAGAAGTTTTTCCGTTCTCCTCACAACACCTGTCTCAATATAAGATTTAAATACATTTTTCAACAGGCTGTAAATATCACATTCATCTAACAGTTCATCAATATCTATGTCGTGACGACCAATGATTTCTCTCAATACATTCAAAAACGGTTCATACGCAGTTACCATATTGGCACCTGAATATTCGCAGAAAAAGCGCTCTACTCCCTGTGGCAATTCAATTTGTTCAAAATCTTCTGTAGTAATATTTGGTATGTAATTCTGTTTCATGATTCGAATGATGTAATCATCTGAATCCATCATACTGGCAAAATCTGAAATTCTTTTCAATCCTTCTATTGTCATTCCTTATATCTCCATCCCGAAAACCAAACTCATTGTAACTTTTTACATCAATATTAATTATAGTAAACAAATATTGTTCAAAAGTCAATCTGTCAGACTTTTTTTCTTATCTTTCATTGTAATAAATGTCTATGATTTATTGTCTGTTTTTACTTTTTTTGTTATTTTTCACAACTCTATAGAATTTAAGAGAATCCTTGTCACTTATCCCTGTTTTTCTTGAAATTCTGTTTTATAGAGTATATAATACTTTGTAATTATTCACAAAGTTGAAAGGTGATGAAAAAATGTCAGATGAAAACACGATAAAAACCGATTATATAATCATCGGAAGTGGCGTTTCAGGATTATACTGTGCCCTGAACCTCCCAAAAGAGAGCAATATTTTAATGATTACAAAAGATTCCTTTGAGAACAGCGATTCCTTCTTAGCACAAGGTGGAATTTGTGTTCTTGTTGATGAGGCAGATTATGATGGATATTTTCAGGATACCATGAACGCAGGTCACGGCGAAAACAATCCCGACACTGTTGAGATTATGATTCGTTCTTCCAGACGCCTTATTGATGACCTGATTCAATATGGCGTAGAATTCGCCAGAAACAACGGGGAACTCATGTACACAAAAGAGGGTGCCCACGGCAGACCTCGAATTCTTTTTCATGAGGATATTACCGGACAGGAAATTACTTCTAAGCTGTTAGCTGCGGTTTCCAAACTTGAAAATGTCAAAATGCTTGACTATACAACGATGACTGATTTACTTATGGAAGATAACGTCTGCAAAGGTATCGTTGCAAAAAGCAAAAGTGGTCATGTCTATTCCATCTATGCAAAGGATACAATTCTTGCGACAGGTGGTATTGGTGGTCTGTATGAACATTCAACAAATTTTAGGCATCTGACAGGAGATTCCATTGAACTCGCAAAGAAACATCATATAGAAACTGAACATCTCGACTATGTGCAGATTCATCCAACAACACTTTATTCCACGGAATCCGGAAGAAGATTTTTAATTTCAGAATCTGTCCGCGGAGAGGGTGCTGTTCTTTTAGATAAGCACATGAATCGTTTCTGCGATGAACTTCAGCCAAGAGATGTTGTGACAGGCGAGATTCGCAAACAAATGGAAAAAG
The DNA here is from genome assembly GCA_900321855.1 of uncultured Eubacteriales bacterium. GTDB lineage: Bacteria > Bacillota > Clostridia > Lachnospirales > Lachnospiraceae > Bovifimicola. The sequence continues at coordinate 9,764 of ONXS01000056.1, forward strand.
ACGGAACAAAATTTGTCTGGCTTGATATGTCTCCGGTTCCAACAGAGACTATCTTAAAACATTTCCCTAATATTTATAAACACTGTATGGAATGTGGATATGATGTGACAAAACAGCCAATTCCGGTTGTTCCTGCTCAGCACTATTTTATGGGCGGAATCAAAGTCAATACATACAGCAAGACAACTGCCAATCATCTCTATGCGGTTGGAGAGACAGCATGCAACGGAGTTCACGGAAAGAACCGTCTTGCAAGCAATTCCCTTCTTGAGAGTATGATTTTTGCCAGAAGAGCCGCATATGATATACAGGGTATCGAACTTGATGTGACAAGTGGAGTATTATAACATAATGCTCGCCCTTAGTTTTGGCAGCTAACATGAAAAAAATAAAAAAGGAGAACCCAATGAATTCAATTACAATGAAAATCAATGCCGATGAGCTCATCATGATGGCATTAAAAGAAGATATTACAAGTGAAGATATTACAACAAACTCAGTTATGCCAAAGTACCAGCTCGGCACGGTTGACTTAATCTGTAAACAGGACGGTATCATCAGTGGATTAAACGTTTTTAAGAGAGTATTCGAATTATTAGATTCAGATACAAAAGTAGAACTCTTCTTCAATGATGGAGATGCAGTAAAGAACAAGGATTTACTCGGAAAAGTAACCGGTGACATTCGTGTATTATTATCAGGAGAGAGAGTTGCTCTCAACTACTTACAGAGAATGAGCGGAATTGCTACTTATACAAATAAAATCGTAACCTTACTTGCAGATACAAATATCACATTGCTCGACACAAGAAAAACAACTCCTAATATGAGAGTGTTTGAGAAATATGCCGTAAAATGTGGCGGCGGTTCGAATCACAGATATAATTTATCAGATGGAATTTTGTTAAAAGACAATCACATCGGTGCAGCAGGAAGTATTACAAAGGCTGTCGCTATGGCAAAGAACTACGCTTCTTTCGTCCGCAAAATTGAGGTTGAAGTTGAAAATCTTGACATGGTAAAAGAGGCAGTTGAGGCTGGTGCTGATATAATTATGCTCGATAATATGTCTCACGATGATATGAAAAAGGCTGTCGAACTGATTGACGGAAGAGCTCTCACAGAATGTTCCGGAAACATCACTGCTGATAACCTCTCAAAACTGAATGATATTGGAATCGACTATGTATCAAGCGGGGCACTCACTCATTCCGCTCCAATCCTTGATGTATCTCTGAAAAATTTACATCCAATTGAGAATTAGTTATGAATACCCAGAAATTACTCAGCCTCACAAGGCAGGCAATTGATAAATATAACATGATTGATGAGGGGGATTCTGTTGCTGTCGGTATATCCGGCGGCAAGGATTCCCTTACTCTTTTATATCTTCTGGCAAAATTGAGAGATTTTTATCCAAAACATTTTACGTTAAAAGCCATCACAATTAATCTTGGCTATGAAGATGTAGATTTTTCGGCAGTTAGGAAATTATGTCAGGAATTATCGGTGGAATATCGCATTTTAGACACGCAGATTTATGAAATTTTAAAACAAAAAGATACTGGTAAACCGTTCTGTTCTCTCTGTGCACGTCTGAGGCGCGGGGCAATCAAACAGGTTATGGAGGATATGGGGTGCAATAAACTGGCTTATGCTCATCATAAAGATGATGTCATCGAAACAGCCGTTATGTCACTTCTCAATGAAGGACAGTTTTATTGTTTTCCGCCAGTGACGAATCAGGACAGTTTTTCCGTAATTCGACCTCTCATTTATGTTCCGGAATATATGATTAAATCTTACTCTGCCAGCATGAATTTTCCGATTGTATTTAATCCCTGTCCATATGACCACAATTCTCAGAGAAGTGTGGTGAAATCCATGATTGAATACTTAGCCCGCAAAAACAGAACGTATAAATCTAATATTTTTCATGCAGTAACAAAAATATGGGACACATCTGGAGGATGATTCGATGATTGAAGTAAAAAATATTTGTAAGAAATACAAGAAACATACTGTTTTAGATAATGTTTCTCTGGAAATTCACTCTGGAGACTGCATTGGCATCATCGGTGCAAACGGCAGCGGAAAGACAACTCTTGTGTCTATCATCAGTGGCATTAACTCTGCTGACAGTGGAGAAATTCTCTCCGATGGAACTGTCATCTCTGGTGCAAAACGAAAAACACTCGGACATATCAGCTATGTTCCCCAAGAAAATCCGCTAATTGAAGAGCTCTCTGCTTTCGATAATCTGAGACTCTGGTACAAGGGCGGCAAAAAAGAGTTAAAAAAAGAACTGACATCTGGCAGTATCTCTTCTCTTGATATTGATTCCTATAAACATAAAACTGTGGCAAAATTATCTGGTGGTATGAAAAAGCGTTTAAATATTGCAATTGCACTTCTCGACCATCCAAAACTGCTGATTATGGATGAGCCAAGCGCCGCACTTGATTTGGCAGGAAAATATCAGATTCGTGAATACATGAAAGAATTTACACGCACAAATAACGGCTCCATTCTTGTTGTATCACATGATTTGACAGAACTTGCTGTCTGCAACCGCTTATATTGTCTGAAAAACGGACAATTACATCCCGTTCCGGATACTTACAAAGATGAAGATATTATGGAAATGCTGAGAGCCACATCGAAAGGATAACTTATGAAAAAAATACGTATCATTGTACCATTTGCAATTCTTGTGATTGTGATTGCGTTTGGAACTTATCATTTTTTGAACAAACCAGAAAAAAAACCACCTGTCACATCAGAAAAACCTGTTGCCATTACTCGCAGTCCTTCTCTGTTTACGAATCTGATTCAGTGCAGTAATCCTGTATCAGATTATCTTGGCGGTGACAAAATTACAGATATGATTCTCTCTGGAAAATCAGAAATCAGTGGCAGTCTCGGTCTTTTAAACCTAAAAAATTCATCAAGTCTTGTCAACAAGACATCACTTGACTTTTTCCTTGCACACTCAGCACCCAGCAAAGAAGTCAGTGCAAATGTACGATTGAAATACAATGATAAAACTGCCCTGAATACAAACGCATATATGACAAATCAGGCACTCCTTTTTAATGTACCGACAAAATCTGATACCATTTATTCTATGGAATTTAGAAATATGGACTCCGCAATTTTTCCTACAAAACTGCTCAATTCTCTATCTGGAGATATTGCAGAACTCACTCATAATACAGATTTTATCAGTGCCTATATGGATACAATAAAAAAGACTTATCCCGATAAATTCAAAAAAATTACAGATGGAATTTCGCAGTCTCCCGCAGAGGCTGATTCATTTTCAAATTCTGGCGTTACTTATACGATAAGCAGCGACAGTGTGGCAACCTTTGCAAATTGTGTATTGTCCATCAGTATAGAGGATGAAGAGTTTCGAAAATTACTAACTCCTATATTATCTTCTTATATTAAATCTAACATCGCCAATTTTATTTCTGACGATGGAATCCAAAATCCAGATGATATTGCGCATACACTGATTTCTAATTTAAAAGATATTACCGATACATTTGCCTCTTCTTATCAGGATGAATTAAAATTTACTGTATGGAAAAACAAAAATGGTCAGCTCGCCGGACTAAATGGAGAAAACAAACTGCATCTCAACAATGAAGAAATTACTCTGATTACCAAAATACAGACAAATAACACAGAACACAATTTTGACCATGTCACAGGACAGATTTCCATTGGATACAATAAAAAAACTTTTTCCATTCACTTTTCAAGAAATCTGAAAA
>ONXS01000023.1 GCA_900321855.1 uncultured Eubacteriales bacterium
TAAGGAGGAATTTAAATGAATAAAAGAATAAAGAAAAAGATATGGGGGCAGGCGCAGGCCCAAGCAATAAGAAAAAAGCTTTCTCAAGGCAACATCGTAGCAGTGTCAAAGGTTGAGCTACGTAATTTTAAAAATTATAATCTGCAGGCAGGTATGGATTGCGGAGATAAGGTCTTGGTAAATCTTGCAGAAATTATAAAAAAATATTCTGATACTAATATTATCTCAAGATTTAACGGAGATCATTTTGTCATGTTTTCAAAGGCAATTGACATTTATGATATTGCGCGAAATATTATTACAGAATTTAATCTCAAATATTCGGATTATGCAATCAAACTAAAAGCTGGAATTTTTCCTGTAAACTTTCGGGAAATCGAGGTGTCAAGTGCATGTGACCTTGCAAAATCAGCCTGTGACAGTATTCGTAATTCAGCAATTGACATACGAGTTTATGATGAAATGCTGCATAAAAAAATTAATCAGGGAAGTTATATTGTAAATTCTCTCGATGATGCCATTCGAAAAAATTATATTAAAGTTTATTATCAGCCAATTATGAGAACACTGACGGGAGCACTCTGTGGGTTAGAGGCACTTGCCAGATGGGAAGACCCGAACAATGGGTTGTACATGCCGGGAGATTTTATCGATGTGTTAGAGGATAACAGGCTGATTACAAAACTTGATTTACATATTTTAGAGTTGATTTGTAAAGATATTAGGGAGTATGAATACAAAGGCTATCACACAGTTCCAGTTTCGATTAATTTGTCAAGACTGGATTTTTTGGAGTGTAATATATTTGAAGAAGTAGACAAAATTGTCCTTGAGAATCATGTGGCGAGAGATATGATTCGTATTGAGGTAACAGAGTCTATGATTATGGATGATCCGGATATTTATAAGCGTGTGATTCGAAAGTTCCGAACGGCAGGATATGAGGTGTGGATGGATGATTTTGGAAGTGGATATTCCTCACTGAATGTCTTGCGTGAATTTGAATTTGATGAGATAAAACTGGATATGGAGTTTATGCACACTTTTGATGAGAAAACCAGATGTATGTTAAAATCGATTGTCACTATGGCGAAAGGAATGGGCATAAAAACTCTGTCTGAGGGAGTAGAGACACAGGAGCAGTTTGAATTCTTAAAAGAGATTGGCTGTGGAAAAGCACAGGGATATTTGTTTAACAAACCGGACCCAATTGCAAAAATTGTGGATAAGTATTTCAAACTGGGACAGCCGGTTGAAAAGAGGGTGATGCACAGTTATTATGATAAGATGGATTCAATTGACTTCCTGACGGATAATTCTATGGCTATCATGGAATATACAGGAAAGAATTTCCAGTTTTTATTTGTTAATGATGCCTACAAAAAGGTCTGGGAGAGCATGGGTTCTTCTAATATGGATTTTATCTACGAGAATCTCAATGCAAAGACATCCATGCAGGCAAAAGCATTTCGAAAAATGCACGAACTTCTCAAGGTAGGGGAGGAGCATGAAATCCGATATACGGTTCAGGGAAAGTATCTGAGAATTCGTGCAAAGAAAATCTGCCAGTATGAAAATCAGTCGATTAACCAGATTGAACTTACGAATCTGACTTATCAGGAAGGAAATAATAAACAGGAACAGATTGATTCCATTTATAAAATGATATATTCCATGTATGATTCGGTTGCAGTTATTAAGATGGAAGATTATAAATTTATATCCATTCATGGAACCGTTCAATCACTCCTAAAATTAAATAACAGAGATGAGATGCAATTTTTTGATGAAAATACGATGGCAGATATTGTGATTCACCCACAGGACAGAGAGGAATATCTTCAGTTCGCCGAAATGAATGATATTTTAGAGCGTATTTCAAAGACAAGTAAGGGATATGTTTCTGGTGTATATCGCACAAGAAATTTGAATGGTTCCTATGAGTGGAAGATTCATTCTATGATGTACGATACATTTTACAATATGCTCATTTATACAACTAAGTACATACCGATTACGAGAGAAAGAATCATCCGAGGAGTTATTCCGGAATATGAGAGCGAAAATCCTGCTGGAGTCAATAAGATTATCTGGAAAAGAATGATGGAATCCAAAAATATCAATATTTTCTGGAAGGACACAGAGCGAAGATTTTTAGGGGCAAATAAAAGATTTTTGGAAACGTATGGACTCAAAGATGTGCTGCAGATTCTTGGCAAGACAGATGAGGATATGAGATGGCATCCGGATAATGGACCATTTCGTGACGATGAAATTAATGTTATTGAGAAAGGAAGCTGTATTTCAAACCGACTGGGCAAGTGTGTGATTAAGGGCAAGGTTCACAGTATTCTTGTGAGTAAAGAACCGATTTATCACAATGGAGAGATTATTGGTCTGCTTGGAAGTTTTATTGACATTGAAGATATTATAGATCAGTTTGGAATTATATCTTATGAGGATAACAGGGACACAATGACAAATCTGTTGTCGTTACAGGGATTTATCAATATTTTATCGGATTATATGGAAAATAACGAGCTGATGCAGGAGAAGTTTGCAATTATAACAATTACATTTGAAGAATATCAGAGAGCAATTAAGACATATGGAGATAAGGCTGCGAGAGAGATTATTTATGGAATTGGAGAGGTTCTCAAGGAGCAGTGTGAGAGTCATTTGATTCCTGCAAGAATCTATGGCGGAAATTTTGCAATTCTCACAAAATATCAGGAAAAAGATGAGGTGGAGAGAGTCGCAGACTATATTCGAGTACATTCAAAAGATGTACATCATCTGTCCGGATATAAAGTGACACTGAATCCGACTGTCAAGACTTATTATTCAGAAGATGTCAAGGATGCAAAAGAGATGGTTGCCATTGCATCGGGAGGAGCCTCTGTTGATATTGATTTTGGCAGACGAAAGAAACTAGAAGAACAGCTCAGAGATTATAATGTACGTTTTGAAACACTGGTCAACACTATTCCGGGTGGAATTGCCCTCATGGAAGTGGTAGACAATAAATTTAAAATTGTCTATCAGTCAGAGGGCGTTGCCAAGATTACTGCGCGAAAGACAAGCGAATTTGAGGCAACTATGACACAGGAAAACAAGTATGGAGTTGTCGAAGAGGATGTCAGTATTTTAAAAAATGCGTCTGAGCAGGCTATAAATAACAAGCAGGATATTGATATTACATACAGAGTCTATCATAAAGACGGACATATCATATGGCTGCATATGTTTGGAAAATTTATTGGAGAGCAGAATGGTCATCCGCTGTTAATGGCTGTATATCAAGATGTATCCGAAAAATATCGGGAACAGAATATAGCAAAAAGAATCATCAATAACATTCCGGGCGCCATTGCAGTGTTTGAATTAAAAGGAAAGTCACTAAAGAGAGTTTTTATCAGTGAGCAGGCAGATAAATTTATCGGAGGCGGCTTATTGGAAAATGAGGAATTTGAAAACTTTGATTTGTATGTTTATCCGGATGATATGGAACATCTGAAAATAGCTGCATCACCTGAGAATTTAATTAGCAGGGGAATTAACACGGAATTTCGCACAATCGGAAAGAATGGAGAGATATACTGGGTTCATTTTACTGCAAATCCAATCTTACAGGCTGATGGAAGTTATATCTTCTATGGTGTGTATACCGATATTACAGAATTAAAACGAAAAGAAGGCAGGTAGTATGTATGTCAAAAGTTAGTATGGACTCGCACGGAAATAGTTTTGAAGAGATTATAAGAGAAGTTGGCAAGTCTATTCAATGTGAGAGGATTTATATTTTTGAAAAAAATACAGATAATACATATGATTGTACACTGGAATGGTGTGAAAACCCCAAAGATGCTCGAAAAGAATCCATGCAGCACTTGAAATACGAATGTGTGAGATATTATTATAAGTATTTCGCAGAAAAGAAAAATCTTGTGATAAAAAATATGGACGATTTGAGAGAAGAAAACCCGAAACTATATCTGATTTTGTCACCCCAGCAGTTACATTCTGTCATGGCAGTACAGTTAAAATATGGCGATGAGGATTTAGGATTTATGGGAATTGATAATCCGCCTGTGGATAAAATAGAAGATTATGAGCCCGTATTAGAGCTGGTGGCATATCTCATTTCGAATCTGATAAAGAGCAGACAGACCATAGAATTGTTAAATAAAATGGGGTATCAGGATCGTCTGACGGGATGTGGCACGAGATATTCCTTGTTTCATGATGTGGACCAATTAGAGATGGGAACAGAGCTGTGCATTATATATGCAGATGTGATGGGATTGAAAAAACTCAATGATACAAAAGGTCATGATGCAGGTGATGTACTTCTCAGGAAGATGAGTGAGGGACTTCAGAAATATTTTGATAAGACCTCGGTGTATCGTCTGGGCGGAGATGAATTTCTGGTTCTCAAAAAAAATATCACCAGAGAAAAGATGGAAGAATTACTTGAAAAATCCAGAAAAGATTTAGAAAGTCAGGGAGTTCATTTTGCTGCCGGACTTGTCGTATGTGAAAATTATAGAGAAGACATTCAGAGATATATCAGAGAAGCCAATGGACTGATGTATCAGGAAAAGAAAGAAAAGTACAGGCTGAGTGGCAGGAGGTAAAGCACTATGGAGAAAGAAAATGAGCCTTCAGGCACCTATGTGATAGATGAAGACTATAATATTGTAACGTTTAATGAGACAGCGAGTCACACATATCCGCAGTTGGAGATTGGAAAAAAATGCTATCGCTGTCTTATGAATCTGGAAAAACCGTGTGATGTGTGTCCGGTATTAAACAGTGTGAAAGGACCACAGACTTACTTTGACCCGATTCGAAAAATTTATGAGACAGTAGACGCAGTAGAGATGCCACTGATGAATGGGAAAAAGGGATATGCTTTAATTTTTAGTACAACCGGAGAGAGAGAAGATGTGTCGAGACAACTTCCTACCAGTGAACAGGAACTTCACTCTTTGTTGGAGCAGGAATATTTTGACAAACTCACAGGTGGTTTTACAAGAAAAGGATTTATCCGTGAGACAGAAAAAATACTGGAAGATTCAGATAATAGTACAGACTATGCAGTTCTCTTATTTGACTTGTGCAATTTTAAAGCGACCAATGATATATTTGGAATTGACGGCGGTGACAAAGCATTAAAATATGTATTTGCAACCATACATCAGAGTGTATTAGAACCAGTGGTATCTGCAAGATTAGAGGCAGATTGGTTTGTGTTCCTGATTAGAAAAGAGAAACTGGATTTTTCTGTTCTAAAAGATTTGTTAAATCTGGAATGGGTTTATGAAAACAGAATCGTTCAGCTCCATATTCGATGTGGAATTTATCTGATTGATGATAAGGCACTTTCTGTTTCTAAGATGATTGAGTGGGCGATTATTGCAAAGCAGTATATCGATCAGGACGGTGCAAGAAATTATGCGATTTTTGATTCCGGCATGAGAAAAGACTATGTTGGAAGAGCAGAGATTTTATCAAGTTTTCAGCAGGGAATCGAAAACTGTGATTTTCAGGTATATTATCAGCCAATCATTCATTTAAAAACAGAGAGAATCTATTCTGCGGAGGCTCTTGTTCGCTGGGTGCATCCAGAACTTGGATTTTTGCCGCCCGATCAGTTTATTGGCATTTTTGAAAAAAATGGATTTATTACACAGCTCGACCAGTATGTAATCCGACAGGTGTATTCATTTTTACAGAAATTATATGCAATGAAACTTCCGAAAATCAGAGTATCTGTCAATCTTTCGTGGCAGGATTTTTATAATAACCAAATTATGAACGATATTATTAATTTTGCAAATAGTGGAGTTCTTCCGGAAGGGGCAGTGAATTATGAGGTGACAGAGACATCGATTGCGGCTCTGGAACAGAATTTTGCCTATCTTTTGGAGCAGATAAAAAAGACCGGTGCAAGCATTTTATTGGATGATTTTGGAAGTGGATATTCCTCATTTAGCATGATAGCCAATTATCTGTTTAATATTGTAAAAATTGACAAATATTTCATCAGCCAGATTGAGACAAATCAGAAAATGAGAGCAATCATATCATCTCTGATTGAGATGTGTCACAGGATGGGACTTGAAACGGTGGCAGAGGGTGTAGAAAATCAACAACAGCTTGAATTTTTAAAGAAACAGAACTGTGATTATATACAGGGATATTATTATTCAAAACCACTGTCAGAACAGGAATTTCTTGAGTATCTGAATCAAATCGAGCAGAGCAATTCCGGCAAAGATGATAACTATGATAAAGTTCCGGAAGGAAAATATTTTGAAGAAGATCCGGTATTTTTAAAAGAAGTTCTCAATCATTCCGGACAGTTTATTCAGATTTGCAATGCAGATGATTATCGTATGGTATATGCAAATGAACTGACAAAAGTCATTTCAGGTCATCCGGAACTTCCTTACACTGGGGAAAAATGTTATCAGTATATGCTCGGACTGGATGCTCCATGTGGTCACTGTCCGATGAAACAGATGAAGAATGACAATGAAAAAATGATAGAGGTTGACGATGGTCAGCATGTATTTGCACTGAAAGCAAAATATCTCAACTGGAAGGGGCAGAAATTATTTATTGAATATGGCAGAGATGTCACTGATACAAAGATGTCACAAAAGAGATATGCCTCTCAGATTAAATCAATTCTGGAATTGATACCAGAGGGACAGGGTGTTTTTCATGTGGATTTGACGGCAGATAAATGGCTCAGTTCGGGTGGAAATGCGCAGAACGCAAGAAATATGCAGGATGTTCCTGATGTCGACCAGTTGATTGGCATGATTGCATCATTTGTACCGGACAAAGAAGGACAGGAGGAGTTCTTTCAGGTATTTTGTCGAAAAGCAATGATAGAGGCGTATGAAAAAGGAAAATTTCAGATTATTAAAGAGACAAAATCTTATTATGATGACGGAAGTATCCGCTGGTCCAGAATTACAGCACATCTGATTGTAAATCCGGGAACAGAGCACTTAGAGAGTGTCATCTATGGTGTCGATATTTCAAAAGAAAAGCAGGTAATAGAACATCTGGAAAAGCAACATCAGCATGCAGCAGAAGAGATGAAAAAAGAAGTACAAGAGGCTATGGATATGTATTCGCAGGCAGATCATGACCGAAGAATTGACTTTTTAACGGGTCTTAGAAATCGTCTTGATTTATTTGAACTTCTAAAAAAATCAGAAACTGGAAAAATACCGAGAATTATGTTAGTATATATGCTTGATATTGATAATTTTAAGAAAATCAATGATTTTTATGGTCACAGAGCCGGAGATGCGTGTCTGAAAAAGCTGGGTTCCGTGTTAAGAGAGTACGGAGCAGACAATCAGATTATGTTTTATCGATATGGAGGCGAAGAATTTCTTGGAATCAGTATCAGCGGCAAAGTTCATGCCAAAAAGTCAGCCGAGGAAATCTTGCAGTTAATTCGTGAGATAGAGGTAGAGATGGATGATGGAAAAAACATAACATTTACCGCATCGCTTGGATATACCTGTAAACCAGAAGGTCATGAGGCGATGATAGAGATGGCTGACAGAGCTATGTATATTGCGAAAAAGCAGGGAAAAGACAGAAGTATCTGCTTTGAAGAAATATAGAAAATGTAACTTAGGAGGAAAAAAGTTATGGAACAGACAAAACAGGAACCAATTCGTGATGCACGAAAACTTGGAACTGTAAAAATGTTGATTCTGGGTATCCAGCATATGTTTGCGATGTTTGGAGCAACGATTCTTGTGCCAATTCTGGTGTCCGGATATTTTAAGGAGGCATGTGGAGAGGCACTCACAAGAGGATTATCCGTATCGGTCACACTTTTCTGTGCAGGATTTGGAACCTTGATTTTTCATGTGTGTACAAAATTTAAGGTACCGGCATTTTTGGGTTCATCATTTGCCTTTCTTGGAGGATTTAGCACAGTGGCGAATCTGGATTCAGGCAAATTTGCAGCAATGTCGGTCAATGACAAGGCTGCATACGCATGTGGAGGAATTTTTGTGGCAGGATTACTGTACTTTGTACTTGCACTTGTGATTAAACTTGTCGGTGTGCACAGAGTTATGAAATTCCTTCCGCCTGTTGTGACAGGTCCGATTATTATCTGTATTGGATTATCACTTGCGGGTTCAGCAGTGGCAAATGCCTCACAGAACTGGATTCTTGCGCTGGTAGCACTTGCTGTAATCATTATATTTAACATCTGGGGAAAAGGATTATTTAAAATTATTCCAATTCTTATGGGTGTTGTGATTTCTTATATTGTGGCATTGATTCTTCACAAAATGGGAATGACAAATGCAGATGGCACAGCAATCTTTCAGTTTTCATCAGTTGCAAAGGCAAGCATCGTGGGACTTCCAAATTTTCAGCTCATGAAATTTGACCTCACGGCAATTCTTGTTATGGCGCCAATCGCAATTGCGACAATGATGGAGCATATTGGAGATATGTCTGCAATTTCTGCTACTGTAGACGAGAACTACATTGAGGAGCCTGGATTACACAGAACACTGATGGGTGACGGATTTGCGACTGCATTTGCCGGAATTATCGGTGGACCTGCAAATACAACTTACGGTGAGAATACAGGTGTCTTGGAACTTTCAAAAGTATATGACCCAAGAGTTATCCGAATTGCAGCATTATTTGCAATTGTTCTCTCATTTATTCCAAAAGTTTCTGCAATTATTTCTACCATGCCAACAGCCATTATCGGCGGCGTTTCATTTATGTTATATGGAATGATTTCAGCAATCGGTGTAAGAAATGTTGTTGAAAATAAAGTGGATTTGACAAAATCAAGAAACTTGATTATCGCGGGTGTCATCTTTGTATGTGGACTGGGATTTGGAAATGGCATTACATTTCAGGTGGCAGGAACATCCATTACACTGACAGCTCTTGCAATCGCTGCAATTGCCGGAATTTTCTTAAATGCAATTCTTCCGGGCAATGATTACGAATTTGGAAAAAATCCAAAGGGTGATGGAAGTCGTGGCGTTTATGTCATGAATACAGATAAGGAAGATAAGAAAGATAAAAGACAGAAGAATAAATAGGCATAAATGTGAATAAAATATGAATAAGATAACCGGTTTGATGTCAAAAATGTCGTCAAACCGGTTATTTTTGTAAATTGTGAACAAAGCATTGTTTTTTGCACATTTGCGTATTAAAATTTAATAGAAATAATCAGCAAAAAGGGGAATAAATAAAAAATGAAATATCAGGATGAATGTGAAAAAAAAGCTAACAGTGTTATAGTAAAATATGATAAAATGGATAACAGTACATGTCGTATTCTTGTGGTAGAAGACAGCCCACTGAATATGGAAATTACAATTGATACACTGCAAAGGGCAGGATATGAGACAGAAGAGGCTGTAAACGGAAAACAGGCAGTGGAAATGGTAGAACAGTCAGGAGATGGCTATTATGATTTTGTTCTAATGGATATTCAGATGCCTGTGATGGATGGACTGACAGCAGTGAAACAGATGAGAAATTCACAGAGAGAATATGTAAAGAATCTGATGGTGATTGCAATGAGTGCCTATGCACAGGAAGAGGATATTTTAAAATCCATTCATTGTGGGATGAGTGGACATCTGTTAAAACCAGTGAGAATAGAAAGTCTGGAAAAAGAGTTAGGAAATAGATAAAAATAAATCAGGAGAAAGAGTTATGACAGTAAAGGAATTTTATGAGGATATTAGAGGAGACTATGTGGGTGTTATTGAACGAATGAGCTCTGACGATATTGTAAAGATGTTTATTGTAAAATTTTTGGGCGATAAAAATATGAATATGCTTGAGGCGGCAGTCGAGAATCGCGATGTTAGCGGAGCTTTTACATATGCACATGCCCTCAAAGGTCTGGTTGGAAACTTTGGATTTAGTATTTTATATAACAATTTATGTGAATATGTAGAAGAACTTCGTCCACAGACACAGATGCCGGACGAGGCAGCGTTTGAGAAAATCAAGGAGCAGTATAATTTTATCGTAGAGAAGGCCAAACAGATTAATTAAGGAGCTACAATGAGTACAGTAAGACGAAAGATATTAATTGCAGATGATGTGGAAATTAACAGGGCACTGCTCAAAAATATGTTTGAAGATGAGTTTGATATTATAGAGGCAGAGGATGGAAAGCAGACAATTCGATTAATTGATGAGCACAGGCAGGAACTTTCGATAGTCTTTCTTGACTTGATTATGCCAAAAAAGACAGGGCTTGAGGTGTTGCTGCATATGAAGAAAAAAGAACTTTTGAGTGAGATACCTGTAATTTTGATTACCGCTGAGGCGAGTAATGAATCCGACTTAAAGACATATGAGATTGGGGCAGCAGATATTATTTATAAACCGTTTTCAAGAAGAGTGGTCAAGAGAAGGGCAAAAAATCTGATTGAATTATATGAGAGCAAGAGAAGTCAGCGTATGATTTGTGAAAATGCGTTACAGGTGATTGAGCGAATCAAAGACGCAGGGGAAGGTATGCTGCCAGAAGATTTGATGAGAGACATTTTGAAGGTAGAGAGTGAAATACACGAGATTTTAAATTAGAGGTAGTAGAGATGGACAACAATAAGCGAGAGGATTTAGAGGAATTTGTCATCCATTCGATTGATGACGCAATCCGCCAGAAACACATAAAGGTATATTATCAGCCGGTGGTTCGAACAATCAATCGTTCCTTATGTGGATTGGAGGCATTAGCCAGATGGGATGACCCACAAAGAGGATTACTCTCACCGGGCTGTTTTATTAAGACATTGGAAGACCACAGTCTGATTAGTAAACTTGATATGTATATCATCCGACAGGTCTGTATTGAGATGAAAGAGAGATTCAAACAGGGAAAAAATGCAGTACCAGTATCGTTTAACCTGTCAAGAATTGATTTTATAACATGTGATGTGTTCGCACAGGTAGAGGCGACACTGAAAGAGTATGATATACCGAGGGATATGATTCGAATTGAAATTACAGAATCCATGATGGCGAAGGATGCCATTCGTTTATCCAATGAAATTTTAAAATTCCAGAAGGCTGGGTATCAGGTGTGGATGGATGATTTTTGAAGTGGGTATTCTTCACTGAACCTGTTAAAGGATTATAGTTTTGATGAGATTAAGATAGATATGGATTTTTTGTCTAATTTTACAGACCGTGCAAAGTCTATTCTGGTGGCAATTGTTGATATGGCAAAGCACATTGGAATTCAGACTCTCGCAGAGGGTGTTGAGACAGAAGAACATTATGAGTTTCTGAAAAAAATTGGATGTGAGAAAGTTCAGGGATATTTTTTTGGAAAACCAATGCCGTTAGAAGAAACCATGTCAAACTGCAAGGCGTTGGGACTGGGGCTTGAGACAAGGAGCTGGCAGAAATATTATGACAAAATCGGAACGGTTAATTTTACGACAGACAGACCGCTTGCACTGTATGAGTTTGACGGTGAGAAGTTTCAGCTTTTGCATATGAACAGACAGTTTTTAGATGTATTAAAAGATGCAGGAACGGAAAATATGAGACTGGTTGATGCGACAATTAATTCTAAATTATCACCGATTTCATCACAATTTCGTGCACTGCATAATATTATTCAAGATGAAGATGACTTTAAGCCCATTGATTTCGTAGTCCGAGGAAGAGTATTGAGACTCAGGGCGAAGAGAGTTGCGACAAATGGTGAAAAAGTTGTATATCAGACGGAAATCACAAACCTTACCAGAAATGAAGAGGAGAAACAGCAGGAGAAAATGGACGAGATGTTTCGTTCCATGTACCTGATGTATGATGCAATCTATGAATTGAATTTGCAGGAAAATTCAATCAGTCATGTTATGCAGAACGGATTTTATGAGATTGATGAACTTGTAAATATTGATGAGATGGATTTGCAGCAGGCACTCAGTCTGTCAAAGAAAACACTCATTTATCAAAAAGATCAGAGACATTTTGACGAGTGGATGAATATGGATACTTTGGAAGAGCGGATTCAGAAAAATGGAAATGGACAGATTAGCGAACTGTTTCGCACAAAAGAGGCAAATGGTGCGTATGTGTGGAAAGTTCACAGAATTATGACAATTCCCGGAAGTTATTTCAACAAATATCTGTATGTCATTATGAGCACTCCTCTGACTAATCCGAAAACAATGCAGAGACTGACACAAAATATCGGCGTGATGAATGAATCCGATACACAGAAAAATTCCGCGCTTTGGCTCAGTGTTATTGACTCACATGTTGCAAATATTTTCTGGAAGGATAAAAAACGCAGATTTGTGGGTGCAAATAAGAGTTTTCTTGATTATTATGGATTTACGGATACCGCAGAGATTATTGGAAAAACGGATGAAGATATGATGTGGCATGTCAGTGATGAGTCATTCCGAAAGGATGAGATGGATGTCATTACCAAAGGCATCACGACAGAGAATAAAATTGGAAAATGTATTATCAGAGGTAAGTTACACACAATTATGGCTACAAAGACACCAATTTATGATAATGGAGAGATTGTGGGACTTCTTGGATATTTTATCGATTTAGACCAGTTGATGCAGGGAAAAAGTGTGGAGGAACTGAGAAGAACGGATTCAATTACCAATTTGATGAATACCTATGGAATGATGGATGCTTTTGCAGATTTTGTGAGTGAATGGGAAGGCGTGAAGGCAAATTTTGCATCGATATGGATTAGTGTCAGGGAATTTAACCGTGTGACCGAGATTTATGGAAAAAAGGTCGGAAATGAGCTGCTTAGAGAAATTGGGGATATTATTGAGGAAGAGGTCGGAAAAATTGCCGTCTGTGGAAGAATTCACGGCTCTAGCTTTCATATTTTTATGCAGTTTGAAGAGAAAGATGAAGTAGAAGATGTGGTGGAGGAAATTTCTGAGAGAATCAATGATATTCATGAGATAGACGGAAATTCTGTCACGATATATGTGGACTCTCATGTTGAGTATTGTGATGAGGTGCCAAATATGAGAGATATGATAGAGTTTCTCACAAAAGAGGTATAACAGCAGAAAATGTTAAGAGAATGGATATTAAAATTAGGAGACTATATTCTGCCGGTAAGTATTCTTGTTATTGAGTTTGTCATGGCAATTTTCATATTTATGAATCGGCAGAAATTAAAGCTTAGTCAGAAGAAACAGAAAAAGACAGGACGAGGAGAACAGATTTATCAGGAAGTAATTTCACATTCTTCTAGTCAGATACATCTGGTTATGACAAGCAGAGAGAGAAGACCGGTATTTTTGACAACAAACGCAGAGGAATTTTTGGGTTTGGATTTTGAGAAACTGTCTGCAAATTATATGGAACTTACCAGTATCATGAAAGAAAAATCGGGAAGAGAGTTCTGGAAACAGTATGATATATGGGACAGAAAACAATCGCTGGAATTTGAATTTTTTTATGATAAAAGAAAAACGCATATGCTTATGACAGTTACGTCATGTCTGGATGATAAGTACGACTTGTTTGAATTTCGAGACATCAGTGAGTTAAAGGCAAAAGAAAAGTTTATGGAAGAAAAGCTGATTGCAGCAGAATCTGTGAGTCAGTCCAAAACAACATTTTTATCAAGAATGTCTCATGAAATCCGAACGCCGATGAATGGAATTCGCGGTATGCTGACCTTGATTGCATCACAGCCTCACAATGATACGATTGAACAGTATTTAGGCAAGGCAGAGGGACTGTCTGATTATCTGCTGTCATTGATTAATGACATTCTTGATATGTCAAGGATTGAAAATGGAAAATTGGAATTAGAGGAAAAAGCCTTCAGCTTGAAAAGTGTGGCGGACGAATTACAGGTCATGTTTCAAAAGACAATTGAGTCGAATGGTGTCAGATATATTGTCGAGATGGAAGATATGACAGTAGATTGGGTGATGGGAGACAGACTGAGATTTACGCAGGTCATTATAAACTTTATTTCAAATGCCTCAAAATTCACCAAAAAAGGAGAAATTCGTGTCACTTTTAAGCAGATGATGAAGGACAAGAATAGCGTCAGTATTATGATTCGTGTTCATGATACCGGAAAAGGCATGGACCCCAAATTTGTGGACAGGATATTTAGACCTTTTGAACAGGAAAATGCCGGCATAGCAAGAGAATATGGTGGAAGTGGTCTGGGAATGGCAATTTCTGAGCAGATTATCACGCTCATGGGAGGAGAGATTCTGGTAGATACCATGCCAGACAAGGGAACGGATTTTACAGTCTATCTGACATTTATGCTTGCCGCCGAAGAAGAACGGACAGAAGATGTTTCTGGTGACAAGGAAGAGAGTTCAGAGAAGAGTGATTCGTTTACATTTCAGGGGACAAAGATTCTTGTTGCTGAGGATAACGAGATTAATGCAGAGATTGCAAAGACAATCCTTGAAAATATGGGCGCAGCAGTGAGTATTGCAGGAAACGGACAAATTGCTGTAGATGACTTTGCAAATCATCCACAGGGAACATATGATTTTATCCTGATGGATATTCAGATGCCTGTATTAGATGGAAGAAGTGCAAGTTTAAAAATCAGAGAGTTAGACAGGGAAGATGCAAAGACGATACCAATTTTTGCACTTTCAGCAGATGCTTTTGTGGAGGACCAGAGATTATCAGCACAGGCGAAGATGGACGGTCATTTTGCAAAGCCAATTAATTTTAAAGAATTGCAGATAGAAATAGGAAAATATATGATTAAACATGGATATGGAGGAGAAAAAGACCAATGATAATGGAACAGTCAGAACACATCATAGATGAGGTTTCCAAAGCATTTATGGGAAAAGAGGATATTATAAAAAAGACCCTTATGGCAATCTATGCCGGCGGTCATATTTTGTTAGAAGATGTTCCGGGAGTTGGAAAGACCACACTTGCATTGGCTTTTTCAAAGGCAATTGGACTTGAATACAAGAGA
Source organism: uncultured Eubacteriales bacterium (assembly GCA_900321855.1). GTDB lineage: Bacteria > Bacillota > Clostridia > Lachnospirales > Lachnospiraceae > Bovifimicola. The sequence continues at coordinate 15,011 of ONXS01000023.1, forward strand.
ATTCAGTTTACAACAGATACCCTTCCGTCTGATATTACAGGATTTATGATATATAATAATCAGTCTGGCAAAATGGAATACAAAGAAGGTGCAGCAAACTGTAATCTGTTGTTGGCAGATGAGATTAATCGAACATCTCCAAAGACACAGTCAGCACTTTTAGAGGTAATGGAAGAGCACAGTATGACAGTGGACGGTATTACACACAAACTTCCGGACCCGTTTATCTGTATTGCCACCCAGAATCCGGTGGGAACAATCGGTACTCAGAGACTTCCACAATCACAATTAGACCGATTTATGATACGTCTGTCTGTCGGTTATCCGGACACGGAATCACAGATGGAGATTTTAAAAGCGAGAAGTCATAGAAATCCTTTGGAGCAGATTCAGGTAGCGACAACAAGGGAGAGTATTCTGGAAATTCAGAGATACCTCAATTCCATTCATGTGACAGATGATATTTTAAAATATGCCATTCATCTGTGTGAAGCGACAAGAGAACATCCGATGATTGAACTAGGTATCAGTCCGAGAGGAATTTATGCGCTGATTCAGATGGCAAAGGCAAATGCGATTTTAGAGTCGAGAACTTATCTGATTCCGGAAGATGTACAGGCTGTATTTAGTGATGTGTGTGCACACCGATTGGTGCTGTCAACACAGGCAAGAATCGAGGGACTCACGGAACAGAGAATTTTAGAGGAAATACTTGAGAAAGTGAAACCGGAAAATAAGGTGATTAAGTGATGAAAAAACATTGGATTTATTACATTACAGGAATGTTGATTACCTTTATCGCACTGATTTTTGAGGAAAATATTTTTTTTCTGGTTCTGCTTATTACAGAATTTCTTACACCACTGATTTTAGTCACTCTTTTGAAGAGAGAGGCAGAATATATGAAGGTGTCTTTTTTGAGTAAACATGCCAGATGCAGAGGACGTAATTTAGATGTAGTTATCCATATAGAAAATAAAAGAAGAAAGTTTGTATCGGGAGCGGTCAAAGTTATTGTTCAGAATGAAAATATTTTATATGGAGATATAAAATACGAGGAACTTTTAATTCCACTTATAAATGCAGACAATTATTCGTTTACAAGACCTCTAATTGCCTGTGGACAGAAAAAGATTACATATCAAAAAGTTATATTATACGATATTTTCGGCTTGAGCAGTGTGAATCTGAGTGTTCCGCAAGAACAGTATATCACGGTGTATCCGCAGCAGAAAGAGATACATCTCAATATTGAGTCTGTCTCAAAGGGATGGAATGATGAGGGAAAACAGGCAGAAAATAAAATGGGCAAAGATATTTCTGAGATTTATGATATTAAAGAGTATCAGGCGGGAGATGACATTAGGCTGATTCATCATAATCTGACATCAAAAGTTGGAAAAATCATGGTAAAGCATGGAAGTGATATGATTGATTCAGATACGATTATACTCTTTGATGCAGGACTGACTAGCCAGAAAAGTGGATGGAGACTGAAAAATGCTCTGATTGAAACTGCATTGACAGCGAGGAGAAGAGACTGGAAATGATTACTGTGTGGATGAGTATTCATATGTTTGAGGAAACCGGCAAGGCATTGGAGCTGTACCGAATGACGAACTACAGTATATTTTCAAAGTTTATCTATGTCACACACGGAGATTTGCAGGAGAAAAGTCTGGTGTTTGACGAAAAAACAGATGTGATTGCCATCTGTATCGAGGACAGTGAGGAGAAAAAATTTCAAATTACAGAGCATGACAATTATAAAGTGATGCAGATGTCTGCTGGAATGATTGACAGTGGAGAACTGAATCTTTACATGTAAGGAGTAAAAATGGAGCATTACACAATAAAACCCATAACAAACCATAAAATCCGAAGTTCCCTGTGGGAAATTATTATGACATCTCTGATTATGACAGGGATTATTCTGTCAGGGGGCAATGATATGAATATATCTGTCAGTCATACAATAGGAGTGCTTGTTGTTACGGATATTTTGATTATTGTGTGTATGTTTCTGTCAAAAATAAAAAATACAGAAATTTTTGTCCCTGTTTTTGCGAGCTGTTTTGTTTTGCCTGTCTTTGGGGGCAATGTGTACAAGGGATTTCTGGGCATTATAAATATCTGGATTTCCCAGTGGAATGAAAAATATCATGATTCTTTTCTTTTATATGATGTCAAAAATGTACACTCAAAAGATATTGTGACTGTTTTTTATATTATGATATTTGTGATGCTTGCCATTATAATTAAGACAATCCACAATAAAAATATTACCCCACCTTTTTTTATACTCAGTGTATGGTGTCTGTTAGAGATTGTACACGGGAAGGTAAATATCGTTGCACTCATCTTTTTAATTGTTTCTATGGCAGGAATATGGATGTATATGCTGGCAGGAAATCTGGACAGAAGAAGGATTATCTGGCTGGGCTTTATTGTGGTGCTGCTGACATTTGTCTCTATTCATGGAGAAAATAAGGTGGATTTTATTCGTGTATCAAAAAAATATATCAAAAAGCAGGCAGTAAGGCTTGCATATGGACAGGATAAACTTCCGCAGGGAAACTTGTATGTGGCGGGCAAAATTCACCGTGGAACGTCACAGAAGAGACTGACCATTGTTTCTGGTCAGAACAAGGATATTTATCTGAGGGGATTTGTGGGAGATATATACAGAGATGGAACATGGAGAGCTTTTTATAATGAACAGTTTGGCGGAGAAAACAATCAGATGCTTTCATGGCTGATGGATAAAAATTTTGCTCCGGTATCACAATTTGCAGATTATGTAAAAGCAGGAGAAGTCGATATTTCTGAGAATACAGTGCAGATAAAAAATGTCGGGGCAAATAAAAAATATGTTTATGCTCCATATTCTGCAGTTAATATGAAACAGAAAGCCAAAATTAAAAATGATAATGGGTATCGAAATTCACCTTTTGTCGGCAAAAAGACATACAGTTATAAGGAAATATCAGAAAATGTTCCGGCGGAATTGTTGAGAGTGGAAAACTGGCTTACTGCCCCTGAGACAGAAAAACAGAAAGAATATGCAGAGGCAGAAAAAGAGTACAGAGATTTTGTTTACCGAAATTATCTTGGCATTGACAAAGATTTGGAGCCACTCATCACGGAGGCATTTCACAATGGTGAGAAGGAAACCTCTGAGGAGGGAATTTATAATGTGGCGGTGAAAATCCGCAGTAAATTAAAGATACTGGTATCTTACGAAAAAAATATGGATGATATACCGGAGGAGAAAGAGCCGGTGAGATGGTTTTTGAATGAATCCGGAAAGGGAAACGAGGCGCTGTATGCAACCCTGTCAGTTTTGGCATTTCGAAGTTATGGAATACCCGCAAGATATGTGGAAGGTTATCTGTACCGAGGAAATCAAAATTCAAGTCGTCAATATACCCTGACGGATGAGGATGCCCATGTATGGACCGAAGTATACATGGATGGAGCAGGATGGGTTCCGGTAGACACAACACCGGGATTTTATTATGATACCTATGCATTGATTCAAATGTTGGAATCGGCAGAAAAATTAAAAGATGCCTCTGATGATATGGACAATAATGAAAATGCGACAAGGATTGTCAATGCACGAAAAAATAACAAAGAGAGTACAATAGACAATATTGTGAAGAAAACAGGTACGATTATTTATGGATTAGTAGTTTTATTTTTGGTAATATTTGTTATAATAATAGTAGTATTTATTTTATGTCGTATGTTTGTTCTGTGGAGATATAAAAAGAAACTGGAACAATCGGAGAGTAAGGACAAAACTGGGATTTTGGCAAATCGAATTTTTATTCTGCTGAGAGCAATATCAATTGATGCACAGGTGGGATGGAAGGTTCGAGAGACAGAGGAGAATCTCAGAAAAATTCTCCCAGGATTTATAGAGGGAGAATATGCAGCATTGAATCATGTGCTGGAAAAATTCATCTATGGAGAAGAGGAATTAAAAGCATATGACGAAGATTTGGCAGAAAGATTTATAGAAAAGATACATCAGGAAATCACAAAGCTGAAAAAACAAAAACAGATAAAGTTTATGATAAGAGATACCATATTTTTAATTAGAAATAAAAGGTGAACATATATGAAGTTAAAAAGGTTAAGTCACATATATTCAAAAAAAGGAATAACAATTGGTGCCATTGTAACAGGTGTCGTGATTATTGGTGTAACCTTTGGAGTCAGCAATCATGTAGGATTTAAACCGCATAAAAATGACAACCTCAAATTCGTGAAAAATGAGGTCAGTTTTCAGGAGGAGGATAATGCTCCGAAAGATGAAGACGGGAAAGATGATTCAAAGGAAAACAGGGATTTATCGGAACATAATCAGAATCGCACTGAGAATAGTGATACAGACAGACTCAATGATACCAATTGATTAGAGGATGCCCGCAGAATTCAAAATATGAACAACATTAATCTGGATGCGCTCAATTATGGAACGGACAATGGCGGAATTCCGATTCGTACTGGAATTTCGGAATCGCAGGGGAATACAGCGGTCACAGATGGTTCGTCAGAAAACGGAACCAACTCAGAACAACAGCAAACTAAGCGAGATGTCGGAAAGAATACGGGGGAACACGATGACAACAGACCTCAAGGTGGAGGTGGAACGGATGATTCCGGAGGTGGGGAAACTCCTGAGCCTGAACCACAGCCTCAGCCTCAGCCACAACCACAACCTGAGACAGACCCAGATATAAAACCTGAGACACATCCTGCATTACAGGAACTTCTTCACTATGAAGAAATTCCGCAGAATGGAATTGATGAGGTGCCTGAAGATACAAAGATTTCCTTAATCGTCAATGCTGGAAATTCCTATACCACTCAATATATGAAATTTTATTCCGGTGAAAAATTAGAGGACTGGAAAATTTTGTATGGGTATGATGTACAGCTCTGTGTTGGCAGAGAGGTGTATATTTTTACAGATGAAACAAATAAGAATCTGAAAATAGAAGGATACCCGACAGTGGCAGAGGATGATTTTGAAGTGATTTTTTCAGTTCGTCTCAATGAGAACAGTGAATGGATTCAGAGTGAGCCACAGAAAGTTCATGTATATGATCAAAAAATTGTATATAAAGACCAGAATGGAAAAGAATTAGAGGCCGAGTATGCAGAGCAGGGACAGATTCTCGATTTGTATCAGAAATACGATAATTATCTCAGAGACGAATTGGATGAGAGCAGAAATGAATATCTTTTTACCGGATGGGCTGAGACAAAGAACGGTAAAGACATAGGGGAATATTATATTGCGGATAAAGGCTGGAAGGCATTATATCTCAGACCGTTTTCGGCAGTTCCGGACGGAATGACTATGGGGGTGGAGTCAGAATATACCCGCAATCAAGAAAACAATATAGAATATTTGGAATATATACAGGCTCTGTATCATGTAGATGACAAAACAGAGATTGAGATACCATATGGAGTACATAAAGTTAGTGCAAGAGAGGAAATTGGTGATGATGGAGAGAGCATAATTCATCCGATTACGTTTCAGACAGATGTACTGCATATTCCGAGAACTGTAAGAAGTTTGGATTTATCACATACTGTTGTCCGAGAAAAATATGTTTTAGACAGTGAGAGTAAGCATTATGTCGTGAACGAGGATGGATTGCTGTTAAATGTAGCCAAAGATACGCTGATTGGAGTGCCTCAGAATCTGGATACAATTGTGGTTCCTGACACAGTTACGACAATACAGTGCTCTTTTGGAATGGAGAAGGAGCAGAAGGTTATCATCCGTTCGGAACAAGTACCGGAATTTAATTTTAATGAGCAGGTTCATAATGCAAAAATCTATGTGCCAGATGAGTATTATTATGATTATAGTTCGGTATGGCATCCAAATGAAAATACTCAGTTACATCTCTGTACAGAAGATAAGAACATTGCAAAGGGTGTGTTTGTCGATTCAGACGGAGCGATTATGCGAAAATTAGAGGACGGAAGAATTGTGCTGCACAAGATTCCGGATAATGGAAAGCAGTATTATGTCATTTCGGATAAGGTTTCCATTATTTCACAGGATGTTCTCGAAAAGACAGGTGATATAGAAGAACTCTTTATTCCGGCATCTGTGAGAGAAATTGAAGATGATGCAATTGATATGGATAAGGTTTCGGCAATACAGTTTATGGGAGATATGCCACAGATGTCCAAAGATGCACTCTATGGCACGACAATTCCTGTGATTCGAGCAATGCAGGGAGGCTCAGAGAATTTTACCGCCAAATGGAGCGAGGTGTTTGGCGACACAATATCCGAAATTGAGTATGTAAATGATTATATACTTCGTACAGAAGAGAATTTTATTTATGGAGTATTTGTAGATGCAGGAGAGAAAAAGGCCGCCTTATTTGAGGCACCTGTGTGGATTGAAAGTTTTGTGGAGACAGACCACTACATTCCGGAAGATTTAGAACTCATATATGTCGGAGAACACGCATTTGACCAGTGTGTCAACCTCAAAGTTGTGGAACTTCCGGAGGAGACGGTGCTAATCAGTAAAGAGGCATTTTCCGGATGTGTGAATCTGGAAGGATTTTTGAGTAAAGCAACGCAGTCTATATTTGTCGGAGAAAATATCTTTGGTGATTGTGGCAATATGAGATTTGTTGCGTTTAATTCTGACAAGGTCGAATTTGAAAATCCAGATGACAGATTTATCGGATATAATATGTATTACGGAGGCATTGACATTGGTATTTATACCCTGTATTTGCCAAATACGGCAGAAGACTACATTGATGATGCAAATTGTTTTGCATCGGGCTATGAACTTGTAGATGCCGGAGATACGGGAAAAATGCTGGTATGTGAGGTTGATGGACAGCACATAGTGATTTCGGCGACATCGAATACACAGGGAACAGTCGTACTTCCAGACAATACAGTTCAGATATGTAATCTGGCATTTTCTGGCTTGAACAATCCATTTACCATCGATTCCGACAGTTTTTCTTCTGTCGCAGTCATTAGTACCAATTCATTTTTTGCAGCGAGAGGATTTGAGGGAAATACAGATGAGCGTGGAGTTCTCTATCTTTCCGAGAATATCTATATGCTCGAAGAAAATTCGTTTACTGCCTGTTCTGGTATTACAAAGGTAATTATAGGAATTAATACGGCAATTGATGAAGAGATGAGTATTTGCATACCAGATAACTGCTTTTTAGATTGTATTCATTTGACAGATGTAGTCTTTGAGGAAAGTTCGAATATTCAGTTTATTGGAATGAATTCTTTTGCAGGAACTGCAATTACATATTTTAAGGTTCCGGAGACGGTGAAAGATATTGGCTTTACGCCATTTTCAATCATGACCCGATATGTAGATTTGGAAGGGGAAAATTTCCCTAATTTGCCAGATGGATTGATGGAATCACCATTCCAGTTCCGATATGACACAGGTGCTATTTCTGATGAGAATCAAAGTGAATATATAACGATTCTCTTCCACGGAAAAACAGCAGCCGAAGAGCCGGAGCTGGCACAGAACCTGATTGAAAAATGGAAGTATTCTATGTTTGGTTTTAACAATTCTATGGGAGAATATGAAAGTCAGCAGGAAGAGATGTTTGAGGAAATCTATTGGATGAATTATGAGAAATACTGTGATGAGAATTACGACATTACTGAAGAAAATGATGAACTTCTCAGAGAAGAAACCCAGCAGATTATGGATGAGCACGTTGCTCAGGCAGTTGAACTGTTAAAAGAAAGACTCGGTATAGCAGAAGATTCTCATGCGATACAAGAATAAATAATAGGAAAAAAATACCGGAATGTACCTGTTGCAGTGTACATTTCGGTATTTTTGTAACTATTCAGAGAAACCACAGTGAGGAGATGCGCAGCATTTTCGAACTTGGTTCTGAATCGTTCTTTTATTTGACATTAATATTTCCAAGACTGGTCTGGATTTTTATGACAGAATTACTGTAAGTATAATCAGCAGGTATGTTGACTCGCGAGCCATAGTGTTTATGATTAAACGTAACATCACCTAACTCGCTGGAAAGTTCAAATGAATGATTGGAGATATTATCAGACAGTGTGACATTAATATCGCCATTTTTACAGGTAATTACCGCATTTTCCAGTGAACAGTCTTTTAACGAAATATTGCCGTTCTCATTTTGTCCATTTACGTTCATAAAACTAGAAGAAGAGGACTCAATATTCCCGTTGCCTGTTTGAAAAACGGTTTTTCGATTAATCTCAGTATTATCAATTGTAATATCCCCGTTTTCTGTCTCTGTATTTAAGTCATAAGACTGAATATTATTGCAGGAAATATTTCCATTATCCGTTTTGGCAGATAAAGACGTTGTTTTGAGGTCACGAATGATGATGTCTCCATTCTCTGATTTGACAGTCAGGCGGCTAAAATCTTTCTCCGGAACTGTCAGAACAATATAAGAAGGTGATTTGGAAAAAACAGACAAATCAAATGAAAGCATCGTTACTTGTTTTGCTGAGAGTTCTAATTTTCGGTCTGTGATTTTGTGTGTAAATTTATAATCTTCTGGGAGATTATATTCGATACAAGGATTTTCACCAGACTTAATGGTCAATTTACAGTTATCTAAGTGAATCTCAGCAAAGGGGAAGTTATCCAGACTAACTTTGCCGGAAATGAAATTCTGCTGCCCAACATAAACCTTTTGTCTTGTATAGCTGATTCTGTAATCTGCTTTTCCTCCGAGAAGAAGTCCCGAAATAAAACAGACCGCCCCTAGAGCCAGAAGGATATAGCTAATGAATACACTTTTATTTTTCAATCGTTTCAAATTAAATCACCTGCTTTCTGTTTCGAGTTTCGATTATTTTTTTGAAGATATTTGCAATGGTTCGGGCACAGATATGTGAGAGTCTGATTGCAAAATGAATAAACAGAATACTAATTCCGAGACAGAACAGTGAAATTCCGAGACAGACAAGTTTCTGAGGAATGGTAACTGCCCAGATAATTGCAGGGAGCACAGCAATACCTGCAATCACAAGTGAAACACCTACTGCAATGATAGATACGACAACTGCAAATGCAACCGAGACACATGCAACAAACAGAGTGACAATCACTGCAATGAGAGGTATGGTGATTGGTGTAGTGCAAATTCCAAGAAGAATCAGTGTCAACAGATTCTTATTATTTGTGAAACTACCTTTTTCTTTTTGAAGTTCAATGTGCTTGTCCGTAGAATTTCGGATGATTTCCCTTGCAATATCAGAGGGAGTTCCGATTCGCTTGGTCACATCTTCGTCATCTTGCAGCTGCATCTCATCTAGATATTCTGTATAGTAGTTCATGGCATCTTCCAAGTCCTCTTTTGGGAGATGTCTTAATTTTTTTCTCAGTGTTTCTAGAAATTTTTCTTTATTCAATTATTTTCACCTCCGGTAATCTGTGATTCTTCTTTTTCTGACGTTTCCGCTGTGTGATGCAGCAGAGAATCAATATTTGTTTTATAGATTTCCCATTCATTAGTCAGGAAATCGAGACGCTCCTTTCCTGCATCTGTGATATGATAATATCTCCGGTTTCTTCCCTGAAATGGCTCATCATAGGTGGAGAGATAATTATCCTTTTGCAGACGGCGAAGAACAGGATAGAGCGTAGATTCTGAAATATCTACCACCTCTTTGACCTTCTGTGTCAGCGTGTAACCGTAGGCATCTTCTATGTTTAAAATAGCCAGCACACAGGCATCTAACAGAGGTGTGGTTAACTGGTAAGTCATCAAAAGACCCCTTTCTTGTTTGGATAAATAATATTATATGACATATAATATTGGGTGTCAATATACAAAATTATAATTCCAGATGAACGGTTCGGATTAGCAATGTAATATAGTTTTAAATTAGTAGTGAATATCGATAAATGAAACTGTATGAATTTGCTGTAATAAAATTTGAGGAAGAAAATGATTTTAGAAAGTAATACTTGACAAATAGGTGTACATACTGTATATATAAAATATACACAGCATATAAACGGTATATACAGTTGGGAAGGAATTGTAATTATGATAAGAGTAGAGAATGTTTCGATTACATATTATGACAGGAAAAAGAGTGAATCATCTGAATTTCAGGTAGAAAATATTCATTTCATACTAGAAAAGGGCGAGGTTCTAGGAATTATTGGAAGAAATGGCTGCGGAAAGACAACACTTTTAAAGAGTCTGGTGGGATTAAAAGGAAGAGATGCCGGAGAAGTCGAGTATGATGGACTTTTTCTCGGAAAGGACAATAAGCAAATCAAAGAAAAGATTGCGTTTGTCTCTCATGAATGGCTCTTTGATTTGAATACCCAAGTGAAAACAATCCGAGACTTTTACGGAAGTTTTTATTCGAATTTTGACCGAAAAAAATTTGATGAGTTGTGTGAGCAATTTGAAATTTATTCCAAAAGTACGGGTATGTTGATGTCTTTGGGAGAAAAGGCAAAGCTGTCTCTTATCCTTGCCCTGAGCAGAAATCCAGAGGTCTTGATTATGGACGAGCCATTATCGAATTTGGACCCTGTGGTTCGGGCAGAGATTATGGATTTACTCAGAGATTATATGGCAGACGGAGAGAAAAATATCATTTATTCTACCCATATGATACATGAATTAGAGCAGATTGCAGATAAAATTCTGTATATGAAAAATGGAAAGCAGGAGATGTGTATGGATATGAATGAAATTCAGGACACATATTTTGCAGGGCGAAGAGTAGACTTAGAAGAGTTATTTGAGATATTTGCCTGAATATTAGAACTGCGAATTTTTTTGATTCTGTTCGTTTTATAACACATAACGATTCGGAACTGTGTTTGAATCGTTGTTACAAATTTGGATATGAGGTGTGATGATTATGGAAAAATTAAAATTATTGATAAGAGATGCAAAATTAAATATAAAAACAATGCCTGCTGCAATGAACGCTGTCGTGATTGTCAGCTTTCTTTTCTTTGGAATGTATTCATTTTTTTCAGGTGAAAATGCAATTAGCAGTGAGAGTAAGTGGATCAGTGAGGTTATATATATGAGTATTTTAGGCTCTTCATATGACCGAAGAATATCAGATGTATATAAATTGCTCCCACTAGATGATGGAGAGATAAAATTAATTTTCGTATTTCGAAAAATTGTATTATCTCTGGTGATTTCTATATTCTGTTATATAGCCCTAATTCCGTATATGATAAAGACGGGTACATATTTGATGACGTTTCTTACATTTATTAGACTTTTTGTAATGATGGTTGGTTATATGACCATATATGATGGTGTGACCTATCACAAAAAGACATATCCCCATCTGTTGTATCGTATCATTAAATTTATTCTTCTGATTGTAGTGGCATCTATTTTGTTTGCTATGGAAAAGAAGGATTTATCGAATATTCCATTTGTTACGATTGCAGTGGCAGGAAGTCTTTTGCTGGTTGCGGTATTTACAGCGATTGAATATTGGATGCTTGATAAGATACCGGTAGATGAGATGAAATTTAATGAAAAAAGAAAAATTGGAGGCTCCGAAGATGAAGATAGAGATTAAAAATAATTCAGATAAGCCGATTTATGAGCAGATTATCATACAGATTAAAAACTGTATCATTGCAGGCGAGATTGAGAAAAATGCAATGCTGCCTTCTATAAGAAGTCTCGCAAAGGATTTGCAGATTAGTGTAATTACAACGAAGAGAGCGTATGAAGAACTGGAAAAAGAGGGGCTGATATACAGTCAGGCCGGAAAAGGTTTCTATGTGTCGGAGAATAATGTAGATATTCTGAGAGAAAAGAAAATCAGCATGATTGAAAATAAAATTGAGGCGCTGGTTTTGGAATGTCTGGATGCGGGGCTGACCGTTCAGGATATTCACGACATCATTGATGAACTCGCAGAGGATTTTTCGGAAACTCCTGCAATGAAAAATTCAAGATATGAAAAGGCAAGTAATCAGAGTACAGAAACACAAAATTGCGAAAATAGCAACGATTTGTCAGAGGGACAGGAGAGTGAGTAACAATGTCAGATATTTTATTAGATGTACAGAACTTACAGTATTTGCATAAAACGGCACTGGGAAGATATTTCCATAAAACTCCAAAGGGAATGAAAAAATTTGGTGTGGAGGATATTTCCTTTCAGATTAAAAAAGGCTATATTTACGGACTTGTCGGAATGAACGGCTGCGGCAAGACAACACTGATGAATACGCTTGTTCGCGGAGATTATGGCAGAGGAAGAGTTTTGTTTGACGGCTATGATATGGCAGAAAATCGCCTCAAGGCGAGAGATAATATTGGGATTATTACTCAGCCGGCACTGCTGTTAGAGAATAAGTCAGCATATGAAAATGGAAAAATTTTTGGAGAACTTTACACGGACTGGAACGAAGAGGCGTATCTGAAAAAATTAGAGGAATTTGAAGTTGATAAAGATGTGGAATTAAAGAAGTTGTCGAGAGGAAATGTGATGCGTGTCTTAGCGGCATTTGCGTGGGGACACAGGGCAAAACTTCTGATTGCAGATGAGCCGACAGCAGGTTTTGACCCGTTATTTCGAAAGGATTTTCTCAGATTTCTTCAGGAATATGTAGAGGATGGAGAACATTCGGTCATAATGTCCACACATTTAACGGAAGACCTAGACAAAATTGCAGACTATCTTATGATAATGTGTGAGAGAAGGATTGTTTTTGATGATAATATGCTGAGTCTCAAAGATTGGGGAATGACGGTAAAGGATTTGATGATAAAATTAAGTAGAAAGGCAGGGGGAAATCATGGAGAAAGTGAAAAGTCTATATAGCAAATTAGGGCAGGATAAGGCACTTGCGAAGGCAACCCTGTACGCACAAATCCCCATCTTTCTAGTCACGATGATTGTATCTTTGAACAGTCACTTTATAGTGGGTATGCTAATCGCATATCAGGTGCTCAATCACATCCTTATGACAGTCTTTCTGTGTACAGGAGAAATGAAGGGAACGCCGGACTCATACGATATGAGTGGACTGCTTGACTTCTATCCCATCAATCAGAAAAAGAGATTTTCCTATTTGTTAGTTCGCACCATTGTTCCGATGATGGTATGTGGCTTGGCTGAGGTTCTCTATACCGCAATTTTAGGTGGAACGATTGCTGATATGACAGTAATTATGGTCACGGCAGTTCTGATGATGCTCTATATATGGGCGTGTTACTATTTGGCATATGGAAGAAGAGTGGGAAGGACAAAAGAAAAACAGGTTGGTCTTATGAATGGAATAGCATGGAGTGAGATAGGAATTCTTGTTTATCTTGTGTTTTTCTTGATTGTGATTTATTTGATTTATGAGTAGAGGAGCGCTCACCTAAAGCGGACATTCGCAATTCCACGCCTACGTCTTTATGTCTTAGAGGCGAGGGATTGCTTGCCTGTGTTCAAAACAATCTTATCTCTTGTTATAAAGAATTTACCTGATATAATTGAAAAATTAGACTAAATATTATATAATAAAATTCTGCTTGAAATCAGAAAAATATCGGATGTATGGCAGCCTACACCTTTGTATGGGATTTGGGAGATTTTGGAATTGCACTCATGACAATCTTAAATATGATTGCACTTTTCCCAATGTCTAAGGAGGCATTAAAGGCACTCCGAGAATATGAGCGCAGCATGAAAGAGAGAGAACAGATGACCAAGACAGAAATTTTTGGGGGGTGGTGCAGATGAGTCAATATAAATTACTGGCACTGGATATGGACGGCACATTGCTAAATTCAAAAAAAGAAATTACCGAACATACATATCAGGCATTGGAGAGAGCAAATGAGGCAGGCTGCCAAGTGTGTCTCTCTACCGGAAGAGGATTTGCAGAGTTAAAAGATTATGAGAGACAGATGGACATTTTGTCTCACGGAATTTTAATCAGTGGTGGCTGTATTTATGATTTTCATAATCAGGAAGTGCTCAGTCAGAGAACGATTGAGCGTGAATTTATAGAACAAATTGTCGCAGCAATTGCGGACAGAGATATTATGGTTCAGGTATTGAATCAAACGCTATCAGTGGTAGAAAAGAGTATTCTCTCAAGAATGGAAGATTTTTACATGGGTGTCTATACTCCAATGTATGAGGAAGTTACGACAAAAGTAGAGGATATTCGAGATTTCCTCTTACATTCAGGAGAAGATGCAACGAAAATTAATCTCTATCACAGAAGTCCGAAAGAAAGAGAAAAGACCTTACAGTTATTAAAAGACTTGCCACTGTCTTTTGCTTATTCTGAGCAGACATCTTTGGAGATTACACCTCAGAATATTGACAAAGGGGCAGGATTGAAGTTCTTGTGCGAAAAACTTTCAATTTCGCCGGATGAAGTTATTGCAGTTGGAGATGCGGATAATGATTTGCCAATTTTACGAGAGGCAGGATTATCGGTAGCTATGGGAAATGCAAATGACCATGTAAAAGAACTGGCTGATGTGGTTACAGGGGACAATGACCATGACGGAATTGCTGAAATTGTAGAACGCTATATATTGTAAGTTGTTTTGTATAAAGAATAGAACTTTTGTTATATGACAAAATGTTCTATTCTTTTTTTATGCTGAAAAAACAACAAAAATAAAATGTGAAAATAAATATTGAAATTACAAAAATAATATGATACAATACATTAAAATAAATTAATAAAGGAGGGTTTTCTATGGGGAGAAAACAAAAACAATTGATTGCAATTGTACTTACATTGGCAATGTTTCTGCAATCCACAGGATTGTGGCAGATTATAACATTTGCCGATTATAGTGGCGATGCAGAGCCACCAGAACAGATTGTAAAGTTTTGGTGTGGAGAGACAACGGATGAAATTTTAAAAATGATGGATGAAGAAAATCTTGATTTGTCACAGTTTTTTCAAGGAGACTTGTCTGCTGGAATTACGAGAGAAGATTTGCAGCAGTGGAAATCTGAGGGCAAGGACATCAATGATGTAATCTTTGAGAGGGCAAGAGCAAATACATCCACTGTAAAATTTCAGCATATGGACAGTCAGGGAAATGAGACGAGCAGTTGGATAGATGAGAATGGAAAGGCGTGGCAGACAGCGTCAACCTCTACTTATCTGGCACCGCCAATTACAGATACATACGATTCGGCTGGAAATCCTATGTATTATTTGACATATGTTGGAAGTATTGAGGGACAGAATGGTGTTAATTTATCTGGAACACCATATGAGAATTGGCTGCATAATCCAAAGACAGGAATGAGTTCCCAAATTAGAAATGCACATAGCTGGTATCTTACACTGGGATATGCAAATGCTATGTGTGCTACTTATGGTGGAGGTGCTGACTGTGGCAAAGATTATCACTTTTTAGAAAAACCAATTTCTAATCTGACAAAGAACCCCTATTTTAATGGTGGGAATGATTATCCAGTAGAGCGCTATTATCGTGGAGCAGCATTTGCTTATGAACGATTGATGGGAATGATTTACCCAGAGTTAACCGGACATATCAGTGATTCTGTTACGGTTCATGAGGCTAATTTATCAAGCTTATATCATGCGTTGGAAACACTTACCGGTTCGGATGACGGCAAGAATTACCTGAAAACACATATTACAGCAGCAGATTTGACAGCGTGTTTTCAGATTATTTCATGGAGAATTGCAGGAGGAGATTTTGCAAACGGACTTGCATCAGAAAATGAAGAAGCAGAGTTTGGAAGATTTGTATATCATGGAATGTATAACAATTTAGAGAAATCGAAGATTATGAAAGAAGTTTATCGATATTTTATTCATTGTGCAGAAGGTTCCAGCCATGGGGATAAGGACAGCCTTTACAATTGTGTATCGGTAAAATATTTTGAAATTCAGGGTAATGACAATATTAAAACCCAATATCAGGATTTTGTGACATGGGACGTAGCACCAAATACAGAAGTTCCAAGTCTAAAAATTACAATTGATAAAGTTGGAAATGCACTTGTAAAAGATAATAAAGGAATCAAATATCCGTATGCAAGATTTACAGTATTTTCAGATCCGGAATGCAAGAATTATGTCACAGATTTTATAACATTTGTTAATGGAAGTGCGACACTAAATCTTACACCAGGTGATTACTATATTAAAGAGACAGAAGCACCAAAAGGTATGGTGAAGAGTAACGAGATTATGCATTTGTCAGTACGAGATCATGGAACATCGACATTTATATATAAGAATGATGAAATCTACAATTATCTTGTATTAAAGAAATTCTCTTCAAATTTTAGAGAAGAAATGAAAGAACAGGCAACTCTTGAATTACATGAGGTGATTGATGGAAAACAGTATAAAGTCACAGATTTGGCATTTACAAAAACACCGATTATTGTGGATGGAAAGAATATTTCAGCATTTTCGTATTATATTCCGATATCTGCAATTCAGCAGTATCATGATAACAAGGGAATAACTATAGCTACTATTACTGGCTCGAAATTTTATTATTCCAAATACAACGAAGGAAACTTTCAGGTAGTAGAAAAGGCTGCTCCAGCAGGATATTCTATTAATGAAAGTGGTTTAAAAGTAAAAATGGATTTATCCGGGCAGGGAAAACTTTTATCATATACATCCTATGCAAATGGTTTGAGAGAGGATGAATATAATGCGACTGTACAGTTTAGAAAATATGATACCTTATCACAGGACGAACTTTCGGGAGCGGCGTTTGAACTACAGGAAAAGGTAAATGGAAGATGGTTAAAAGTGGGAGATTTGATATGGGATACGAAAACCAGATGTTTTACAACTGCGCCGCATATAACATATATCTATCATACAAAATCATTTGAACAGGCTACAGTAAAAATGGGCGAATATCCACTCATTCGGACACCATATAACAATGGAATGTTTAAAATTGCAGAGACAAAGACGCCGAATGACAATTATCCAAATTTATCGGAAAAAGAGTTTACCGTTGCACCAAAACAAAATAATTACACATATTTATTTACAACAAAAGAAAATGGAATATGCAATACAGGTAAATTTATTCGTGTAAAAACAGCAAAATATGATGCAATTACAAAAGAGCAGGTAGTAGACAGTTCCGCAACAATTCGTGTATTTGAATACAATAAAGGAATTGGAGAGTGGCAGTCAGTTGGCGATTTGGTATATAATGAGGAGACAGGGCTGTACGAATGTGACAAAGATGTCTATTATACACCACATACAAAGACGGGGCAGCCATCTATTGCAGATAAAAACAATTATGAAAAAGGAAAACTTTATTATACCTCGATCAATGAAGGACAGTATAAATTAGTAGAGACAGTGGCTCCAAAAAATTATGAATTAGGTCTTAAGACAGGTTCGGCAAAACCAAAAGTTTATGAGGTTTCTGTTTATATTGATCCGGAAACAGAGGAAGGTGCTGTTTACGATTTCACAGAATATGAAAAGGCAGCAGTTGATACACCAATCAATGTAAAATTAAATCTTGCAAAGTTTGATAAGATTACAAAAGAAAAAGTAACAAAAACAAATGCTGAATTTACTGTGTATGAAAGAGTAAATGAGAAGTGGTTAGAAACTGGAAAACTTATTTATGATGAGAATTCTGAAAAATATGTGGCAACAGGCATGAAACTCACGTTACATGACAGTACGGGAAAGGAAGTTTATTCAGAGGAAAAAGCGAAAGGACTTTATTACACATCTGCCAATAAGGGACAGTATAAAATTGTGGAGACAAAAGCACCAGATAATTATATCAGGGATTCCTACGTAAAAGAGATTAATATGAATCAGGCAGAGAATGGTGTCATAAACCTTACATCACTTGAAACAGCAGCTATGGATACCGGTATCAGAGGAACTGTTAAAATTAATAAATTTGATGCAGCTACGGAAGAACTTGTGAGAACAGGTGATATGACAGCAACTGTTTATGAAAAAATAAATGGAAAATGGTTTCCTATGGGAATATTGAAATATGATGAGAAAACAAAATTTTATGGAACAGCAGGGGCAGATTTGAAATATCACAATCTTTCTGGAAAAGAGATAAAAACCATAAATGGATATTTATATTATACATCTGCAAATAATGGACAGTTTAAGATTGTAGAGACTGTTGCACCGAAACATTACACCCTTACGAGTGCTATGTTAAAATTATTTAGTAAGGAAATTATATTGACAAAAAATAATCAGGAATTTGTTTATGCAGACCCGTTAACTGCGATTCGAAATTATGGAGTAAAGGCAACAATTAGGGTAAATAAATATGATTCCATTACAAAAGAGATTGTTTCAACCAAAAACGCCTCATTTGATTTAGAGGAATATGTTGAAGATAAGAAACAGTGGATGAAAGTTGGAACAATGAGGTATGAGAAAGATGCAGGATTTTATGTGTCAGATGGAACAGAGATTTCTCTTCATAATAAAGAGGGGAAGGTAATCCATACAAATAAGGAAGGGTACTTATATTACACAACACAAAATCTTGGAAAATATCGCATCGTGGAGACGAAAGCACCTGATAATTATGTAAAAAATGTTTATATAAAAGAATTTCATATCACAGAGCTTGCTAAAAATGGAGTGATTGATTTTACTTCTTTGGACAATTCAGCAAAAGACATTGGTATTTCTGAGGTACTTGGAGTTGCAAAATTAGATCGTGTAACAAATGAAAGAGTTCAGGAATCAGATGCAGAATTTACTGTATATGAACAGGTTTCCGGAAAATGGCTGGAGACAGGAAAACTGGCATGGAATGAGGAGCGAAAATACTATGCAACTACTGGTGTGAAATTTGTTTTTCATGATCAAGAGGGAAAAGAAATTGATACAGCTGATATACAGGGGTATTCTGTCGGAAGATTGTATTACACCACTGCAAATAGGGGACACTTTAAAGTAGTGGAAACCAAAGCACCTACAAATTATACACAGGAACCATTTACAAATGAAACAAAAGAGATTTATGAAAAAGAGTTTTTGGTAAATCAGGATAATGAAATGAATCTTTTTACAACAAAAGAAGATTCTGCAAGAAATACCGGAGTGAGTGCACAGCTTAAATTATTAAAATATGATTTTATTACAAAGAAAAATGTAATGTTTAAAGATGCTGTTTTTAACGTAGAAGAGAGTGTGAATGGAAACTGGAAGCCGGTGGGGCATCTGATATTTGATGAAAAGACTGGTGTTTATACCACGAAAGGAATGGAAGTATATCTTCACAACAGCAAAGGAGATGTTACATATCATGGCAAAGATGGAAAACTTTATTATACAAATGTGAATAAAGGAAATTACAGGGTAGTAGAGGCTGTGGCACCTTCGAACTATATATTAGGTTCTGCACCTTATAAAGTTTCTTTTAATATATTAAATGCAAAAGAAAATCTGATAAATCTCACAGATGAAGTAAAGGGTGCAAAGGATTTGGGAATCAGAGGAACCGTAAACGTGAGCAAATATGATTTGACAACAAGAGAATTAGTACGAACAAATGATACGGAATTTACGGTATATGAAAAGATAAATAATAAGTGGCTGGAATCAGGAAAACTGGTATGGAATGAAAAAACAAAGAGTTATGATACAACTGGAGTTACATTTGTTTTTCACAAAGAAGATGGAAGTGTTGCAGATGTAAAAGATATTCCAGATTTTATCAATGGAGTATTATATTATACAACAGCAAATAAAGGTATATTTAAAGTAGCAGAGACAAAAGCACCAACTAATTATACAAAAGGTAATTTTGAGAAGGAATTTCAGATTACGAAGAATGATGATGTGATTCGCTTTAACAGTAAATCGGATGGAGCATTAAATGAAGGAATTCGTGCATCTCTTGAATTGAAAAAATATGATATTCTCACGAAGAAACAGGTAAAAGAAGGAAATGCAGGATTTTTAATAGAGGAATATATTGCAGATACGAAAAAGTGGGAAAGTGTCGGATATATGCAGTATGATGAGAAGACAAAATCATATACCACAAAAGGAATGAGTCAGCGTTATCATCAGAGTAGTGGAAAATATTTATTTACGCTGAATGAGGATGAATTGATTTACACATCAGCTAATTTAGGAAAGTTTAGAGTAACAGAGACATATCCGCCTTCTAATTATGAATTAAATGTTTATATGAGGGAATTTAATATTAAAGATGCAGTGAATGGAAAAATTGTGTGGAATAATTATAAAGAAGGGGCAAAGGATATTGGTATTTCAGGAACGACAAAGGTAGTGAAGTTTGATAAGATTACAGGTGAAAAAGTTCTTACGGGAGATGCTGAATTTACGGTATATGAAAAGATTGGCAAGGAATGGTTAGAAACTGGAAAGCTAATCTATGATGAAAAAGCAAAAGAATATACATGTACAGGAGCAACATTTACGTTTCACTGTGAGGATAAGTCTGTAATCGATACATCAGATATTAAGGAGTTTGGTTTGGGACTACTTTATTATACAACGGCGAATAAAGGGCAGTTTAAAGTTGTAGAGACCAAAGCACCAAAGAACTATCTGATTGATGGATTTGAAAAAGAGTTCAATATTTTGAATCATAAAGACAATAACTATACAGATATCAACAATGCGGCTTCAGACACTGGTTTTGCAGGGGAGTTAAAACTGGCAAAATCAGATAAGTTTACAGATACTTATCTTGCAGGTGCAACCTTTGCAGTGCAGGAGTGGTCAGAGTCACATCAGACATGGCTAAAGGTAGGAAATCTTACGGACCACGGAGACGGTTTTTATACAACAGAAGGTATGGAAGCAGCGCTTCATACGGGAAAAGATGCAGCTACAGTAGAAGTGAAGTCATTGCATTATACGACACAGAATCTCGGAAAATATCGTGTTGTAGAAGAGAAGGCTCCAGAAGGCTATCTGAATGACCTGTATGTATCCGATGAACTTTTGATTGAACAAGATAAACAGGTTATTGACTTAACATCTGATAACTTAAAGGCAGAAGATACTCCGATTCGTGTATCTGTATCAAAAACTTCTGTGACAAATGGAAAGCCTGTCATTGGTGCAACTTTAAAGGTAGTTGACTCAGTAGGAAATGTGATTGACACATGGGTGACAGACGGAACGGAACATATGATATCAGCGATTCCGGCAGGCAAATATACTTTGATAGAAGAAAGGGCATCTGATGGTTATATAATAGCGGCAAATGTGAATTTTGAGGTCAAAGAGACAGGAGAGATTCAGAAAGTAGTTATGCAGGATGAAGAAGTCAGAGGAAAACTTGAAATTCATAAGAAAGATAAAAAAACAGGAAGAGTATTAGAAGGTGCGGTCTTTGAACTAAGAGATGAGACTGGAAACGTAGTAGATACACTGACAACAGATAAGGACGGCTATGCAGTATCAGAAGAAATTCATTTTGGAATTTATGCAGAGAATGGAGTGTATCAGGGCTCTCGTAGATATTACTTGGTCGAAGTAAAAGCTCCGGAAGGGTATGAATTGGATGCGACTCCAGTCGAGATTGTTTTTGAGTATCAAGATGACAAGACAAGTGTTGTTGTGAAAACAGTGGAACTCACAAATAAACCGACAGAGCATATTCCACCGGTTACTCCACCAACTCCACCGACAGTAAAAACAGGGGATTCTGTAAGCTTGACGCCAGTCATATTACTGATGATTTCAATTCTTGTTTTATTTATCACAGTATGGCTGAAAAAAGAAGAAAACTAAATTTGGAAAGAACATTGACAATGGAATAAAAATACATCATAATGAAGGTTCATAATTCTTCAATGAAAATACTTTTAGGTATTTAAGATGAAAAAATAAAATTAGGAGAAGAGAAAAAATGAACTTTTTAGAGGAGAGAATTGTAAAAGATGGCATTGTGAGAGAAGGCAATGTCTTGAAAGTTGACAGCTTTTTAAATCATCAGATGGACATCTCATTGTTTGAACAGATGGGAGAAGAATTTAAGAGAAGATTTGCAGATAAACCAATCAATAAGATACTTACTATCGAAGCTTCCGGAATTGGTATTGCATGTATTGCTGCAAAATATTTTAATGCGCCGGTAGTGTTTGCCAAAAAGTCAAAAAGTATTAATATCGAAGGAGAAATGTATGTTGCAGAAGTAGAGTCATTTACTCATAAATGCAAGAATCAGGTCATTGTCTCAAAGAAATTTTTAAATGAGGGAGATCATGTTCTTATTATCGATGATTTTCTCGCAAACGGATGCGCACTTCAGGGATTGATTTCTATTGTAAATTCAGCAGGTGCGACAGTAGAGGGAATTGGAATTGCAATTGAAAAAGGATTTCAGGCAGGAGGCAGTGTGATTCGAAATCTTGGTTATCAGCTTGAGTCACTGGCAATTGTTGAGAGCATGGATGCTGCCACTGGCAAGATTACATTTAGAGAACAGTAAGATGAGAGTTGTGAGGATAAAATGAGTAATAGTAAAGCAAGTATACAAAATATATATCAATTAGATGGAAAGGTGCCGGTTACACATGCAGTCCCTTTTGGATTGCAGCATGTACTCGCGATGTTTGTTGCAAATATTTCGCCAATCATGATTGTGGGCGCAGCAAGTGGTCTGGCTCAAAAAGACATTGCAATGCTGATACAGTGTGCAATGATTATGGCGGGAATTGGTACACTCATTCAGTTATTTCCGCTTTGGAGAATTGGTTCAGGACTTCCGATTGTAATGGGAATTAGTTTCACATTCGTATCTGTATTTTGTTACATTGGACCAAAGTATGGATATGGAACAATTGTCGGAGCAATTATGATAGGTGGTCTGATTGAGGGAACACTTGGATTGTTTGCAAAATACTGGATGAAGTTGATTACACCGATTGTAGCTGCCAACGTAGTTACAGCGATTGGATTTTCCTTGTTATCTGTCGGAGCAAATTCATTTGGCGGAGGAGCAGCAAATCCAGAACTCGGAGCAAAAAAATATTGGATTATTGGTAGTATAACACTGGTATGTTGTATCTTATTCAACATTTTTGCGAAATCATTTTTTAAACAGTTATCTGTATTATTTGGATTGATTGTGGGATATATTGTTTCTATATTTATGGGAGTTGTTGATTTTTCAGGATTAAAGGGAACTGCAATTATTGCATTGCCAAAGCCAATGCCATTTACTCCGGAATTTAATGTCAGCGCAATTGTCGCAGTGACAGTTATTTTCTTGGTGTCAGCGACAGAGACGATTGGAGATACATCAGCACTTGCATCTACTGGTTTGAAGAGAGATGTGACAGTAAGGGAGACAAGTGGTTCCATTGCATGTGACGGATATATCAGTGCACTTTCCGGATTATTTGGATGTATGCCAATTACTTCTTTTAGTCAGAATGTCGGACTTGTAGCTATGACAAAAGTTGTCAATCGAATGGCAATTGCGACAGGTGCAGGAATTATGATTTTGGCAGGATTTTTCCCAATTTTTGGAGCAGTTCTCTCAACATTGCCAGAAGCGGTTTTGGGCGGCTGTACACTGATGATGTTTGGCTCAATTGTGACAACGGGTATTCAGATGGTCGGCAAGTGTGGATTTTCGCAGAGAAATGTTACAATCACTGCATTGTCGCTGAGTATCGGACTTGGATTTACTCAGGTTCCACAGATTTTCTCACGTTTTCCAGATATGTTTAAAATCGTATTTGCTGAGAACTGTGTGGCAGTTGTATTTATTGTGGCAATTGTATTAAATTTAATTCTCCCAAAAAATATGGGAGAGGGAACTGGTGAATAGTGTGCAGATAGAAATCCAATAATTAAATATCTTGGAACTCGAATAAAAATCACTTGACAAATGAAAGATAATATTGTAATTTATAAAAGGAGTTAGATAAAACTAACTATTTTAAAATAGTAGCGGACATAAGGCTGTCCGTTATTATTTTAATTAATAGTTAGTTAAAACTAACTATTGTGTAAATCATAGGACTCTTTATCTGTTATAAAGTAACTGCTGAATACTTTATGAATGTACTCATAGATGGACTGTTTCTAAAAAACAGTCCACAGATAAAGAGAAATGTTGCTGTGACAACAGTAAAAAAAGATGATAAGGAATAAAATATAGTTGTAGG
>ONXS01000021.1 GCA_900321855.1 uncultured Eubacteriales bacterium
ATGGAAAGAAAATTTAGATAATTTACCTAATTTTTTAACATCTTTTGGATTCATTGGAGTACATCTTCTAGTTTTTTCAAATACTTTTTCACAAACTGGAAGTGGAGATTCCATTTTAATCTCATCTCTAATTTTTCTGATATATTCATAGTCAACAGATACGGAATGAATCGTACCTGCATGAATTCTCACCGAATTTCTTGTAATTCTCTCTACAACTGCTCCAATGCCCTCAATTGCCTGCAACAATACATTTATGTCTCGTACATCAGGTAAGTTATCCACAACAACTGTCTCCTCTGTCATAATAGCTGCTGCAAGTATTGCAAGCGCTGCATTTTTAGCACCACTTATATCAACTTCACCTTTAAGAGGTTTTCCTCCTTTTATTACATATTGTTCCATAGATATGCTCCTTAAATTTTACTCTATAATAAATTTTAATTAAATCAATTGTCTTGTCTCGCAAATATTTGGAATCTTTCCGCAAATATCCGCAGTGAATTAAATTATAACACAATGTTTTCGTTTGTAAATAGTTTTTTATTTACTTTTTCAAGGGTTTCTTCCACATTTAATCCAGTCTCGTCTACAATGATGTCTGCATATTTTTCATACAATGGGCACCTTTCATCATAAAGTGCTTTTAAATCCTGACCTTTTTTTAACACAACGCCTCTGTTCTTTATATCACCCAGCCTTCTTGCGAGCTCCTGATATTGTAATTTCAAGTATACAATTGTTCCGATTTCTTTGTAGTGCTCCATAGCCTCTGTTCCATATACAACACTTCCACCAGTCGCAATAATGGTCTTTTTATCACAAATTGATGCGTTGATTTTATTCTCAATTTCAATAAAACCTTCTACGCCTTCCTCTGCAATAATATCTTTTAAAAGTCTTCCATCTTCCTGCTGTATTACTATATCCGCATCTACAAATTTATATCCCATAACTTTTGCTAAAATTACTCCAATTGTACTTTTGCCGGCACCCGGCATACCTATTAAAATTACACTGTCTTTTTTGCTCATCCTAGTTCTTCTTGCCTTTCATTTCATATCGTATATCATCATCGCTCTTTCTGCGATTTTCAAAATACACAAAACTGTCAATTGCGTTTAATATATCTGAAAAATTTTCTCGCGGTGCGGAGTCTATGTATTTTCTCAATATATCAATCTCATCCTGGTTTCGATATTTTCCGTAAAAAATATCATAGAGATTGTGACCTCTGACAAAGGTCCTTATATTTTCCATATTATGCTTTAAATCCTGTTTGTTGTTAATTCTGACATTTTTTATTCTGCACATTCTCTTCATACTCGGAAGTTTATAGAGATAATCCCTGTACTTCTGCCATAGAATATTGTAAAAGTCATCTTCCGATTTTACCACTCCGATTTCTGCCATGACCTTCGGATCAAGAAAATAATTTTCAAAAGAATAATAGCTGAGAACCAGAACATTTTTCGGTGTTACTCTTGGAAGTTTATCAATATCCTCCTGATTTCTCTGGGCATAATATCCGCACAACTGTTTTATCAGGTATTTTGGATTTTTTCCATCACTATCCCTAATCATCAAAAACTGATCTTTAATATAAAGTTTATTGATATACTTCAAATTAGCATAAGTTTTGATATTTGTACAGCTATTTGTTGTAATAATAGAAATTCTTTTCAACATTCCGTGCTCATCATAAATTTCAGAATAATATTTTTGAAGTAAAAGCGGCAGTCTCTGACTATCCTGCTTTCCTTCAACAATAAATACAAAGCTCACGTTCATCAAATCATTTGCTGTATATCCAAGATCATCTAATATCTCGTCAATATCCGTATTTTTATTCACAACCGTATAATATTCTTCATCTAATACAATCTGATTAATCTGTCTGCTTGCGAAATTAAAAATCATGTTTGGAGAATGAGTAGAAAAAATCACCTGATTCTTTTTCGACAGGCGAAATAAAATTTCACTGGCTGCCTTCTGCAGAGA
Organism: uncultured Eubacteriales bacterium; assembly: GCA_900321855.1. Classification (GTDB taxonomy): domain Bacteria; phylum Bacillota; class Clostridia; order Lachnospirales; family Lachnospiraceae; genus Bovifimicola. Next base: position 2,002 of record ONXS01000021.1, read on the forward strand.
CGGATGCAGATAACTCTCTGGATCCTCAATCATAACAATACATGGCAGTTGGCTGGATTCTTCAATATATGCCTCTAGCAGAGAGAGCAGATAAATACTTTTTGTACCAGCACTCATTGTATCAATATTTTGCTCCGTCTCCCTGTCTTTATTGCACAAAAGCGCTTTTATCTGAAAATAATTTTCAAAGTCACAATCCGCAACATACTTTACATACTGGGACGGAAGTCCATTTTTGGCAAAGTTCTTATTCACTTTTTCTGCAAACTTGTCAATATTCTGATTAAACAGCTTATATTCCATTAATTTTGCAGTCTCAATAACACTGAGATTCATTGCATTTTTTTCTCTGATTGCCCCAATACACTCAAAGCACCTGTTACATTTTCTTGAACTGTCAAACATACATTTTTCGTCCATCAATTTGTACAAGTCTGCATCTGCCTGTTTCATAAGAAGTGCTCTCTGATACTCCTTAATATCTCTCTCATTGTCAATAAAATAAACTTTTGGCATGACCTGCCTGAGATATTTGTTATCTTTTTTTATTCCATCGCTGTAGCGAATCCCTTTTTCCCTGTTTGCAATAAATGTAAAATCCAAAATTCCATTGTTGAAGGATGGAAGTTTATTGCAAAAATCCTTATACCACGACTCATATCGTCTGTATTTTGACACAATGCCGCCTTCATGAAGAAGATGCAAATCTTCCTCATCAATTTCAATCGAAACTTTTACTTCTATATTCCTTCCGTTCTCACTATAGTTTTCTGGTTTGATTTTATACATTCCTGCCACAAGACGGATTGCATCCAATACTGCTGTCTTTCCTGTACTGTTTTTGCCCACAAGTATAAATGCGTTGTCAATATTTTCAATTTCCAAATGTCTGATTGATTTAAAATTATCAATCTCAAGTGCACAAATTTTCATAGGCCATACCTTCTTTGCTATTTTTTGCTATTTTTTCTTTTCTGTTTTTTATGTTTGGTTTTATTGGGTTTTCTGACAGAATATCCAAATGTTCCAAGTTTTTTGCCAAGTGAATAATATTCCCCATGTGAATAAGTGACAAGTTTCGCATCATTTAAATTAAATTTTCCCTTTTCGTCCAACAGCTCTTCTTTGACATTGACTGAAACTACTTTGGCAATAAACATATGATGACTTCCAAGCTCTACAATATCTACGACCTGACACTCAATATTTACGGGACTCTTTTCTATCCCCGGAGCTGCCACAACTTTCGATGGTGTTTCCTCTAACTTTAATTCCTTGAATTTATCCACATCTCTCCCCGATTTCACCCCACAGAAATCGGTTTCATATGCTAAATCTTCTGTCACAAGATTTACCACAAATTCCTTTGTTTCTTTTATAATGTCATACGAATATCTCTCCGGTCTAACGGAAATGGACAACATCGCCGGATTGGTACATATCGTTCCAGCCCATGCAACGGTAATAATATTTGGTCGCTCGTCCGGTCTTTGGCAACTCACCATAACTGCCGGAAGTGGATATAACATATTTCCTGCTTTCCAATACTGCCTGCTCATAAAAATTTCCTTCCACTATATTTTTCACTATTTTTTCACTATTTTTTATCTGTAACCAACCAGAAATCATCTCATAAACCGTATTCCTAATCTTTTACTTTATGCTCTCAAAAATCGGTGGAATAAACTGTTTCTTTCGCGACACAACTCCCGGAAGTATCACTGGTTTATTCTCTTCAATCGTAATATTAAATGCGTCTTCGAGCAATTCTTTAGCTCCATCACCCACATATAATACTTCTGTGGATTCAGCCAAAATGTTCGTAAGTAATATAAATATCATATTCATTCCATGCTCTTTATATGCCTTATCGAGATAATTTTCCAATTTTTCTTTAATACTGCTAAGTTCCTCAGTATCAAGAGAAGTAATCTGTCCAACTCCAAGATGTGTATCACCCGCAAGGAAATTTTTGAAATCCTGATAGAAAATTTCCTCTGCCGATTTGTTTTTCATATTACTTCCTGCCTGAAACATCTTTGTTGCGAATTCCTCAATCTTGATTTCAGCAATCTCTGCAAGCTGATTTGCCGCATCTTTATCAATATATGTACAGGTTGGCGAGCGAAACATCAGTGTGTCTGATAAAATTGCAGCACACAATAACCCTGCAATCTTTTTTGGAATTTCTACATTGTGTTCGCGAAACATCTGGTAAATAATCGTTGCCGTACATCCAAGCGGCTGATTTCTAAAGTATACCGGCGACATCGTCTCTAACGAGCCCAGTCTGTGATGGTCAATAATTTCCAGAATTTCTGCATTTTCCAATCCGTCAACTGCCTGCGTTTTTTCATTGTGGTCGACAAGAATAATCCTGTTCTTATCGGCATTTAACAGATTTCGTCTGCTAATCATTCCGATATATTTGCCCTTTTTATCCTCAATTGGGAAGTCCCTGTATCTCTTCTTCGCCATTGTATTCTTTATATCATCTGTAAAATCGTCTGTCTTAAATTTAATCAGATTCTCGCGTGTCATAAAATAACTGATTGGCATGCTCTGGTTTATCAATCTCGCAACCGTATAGGTATCATGTGTGGAGCAGATAATCGTACAGCCATGATCCTCAGCCATTTTTCGAATTGTTTTTGAGACATTGGCTCCCTCACATACAACAATACATGCTGCGTTCATCTCTATGGCACAGAGCTGTGATTCATATCGGTTTCCTAAAATCACAAGGTCACCCTCTTCAATATAAGATTCCATCAAATCAGGATTTGCCGCTGCAATCAACACTTTTCCCTGTGTAAAATAGGCATCAATATTTCCACAAATCATCTCACCGTCAATTGTATCTACAATATTTCGATATGCGGTGTGTGCCGTTGAGAGAATCTTGCTGTCATGGACATCCATATATGCCTCCGCAATATCCTCTGTTGTAATCACACCCTCTAATCTGTCATGTTTTGTGATTGGAAGGGTAACTACTCCAAGCTCTTTCATCAGATTCCACGCTCTCTTCAAAGAAATCTCTCTGCTGACACCTTCTGTATCTCGAATCTCAATATCCTTGACCTGTGTTCCAATATCATTGATATATTCTGGAGTTTTCACCTTAAAATAACTAAGAACAAACTGAGTCTCTTCATTTAGCTGTCCAGCTCTTCTCGGCACATAAGTCTCCTCACTAATTTCATTCTTTAAATGTGCATATGATATTGCAGAACAAATCGAATCTGTGTCAGGATTTTTATGTCCCACAACATAGATTTTATTATTTCTCATTGCCATAACAATTTCTCCCTCCTGTTGCATTGATGCTTTTGTGCAGACTCTCTTCATACTTTGCAGTCTAAAAAATTTTGAAAATATCTAAAATCTACTCAATTTTATGTCACAAATGGCAAACTTTCGATATTTTTATATACTATAAGAATAGAATAATTCCCGCCATAATCAGTGTGTACACAACGGTCACAATAATTGCTATCAAATAGGGTTTATTCATTCTTGCCCATTTTTTAAAACCCATCTTGCCTTTTTTCTTTGCCAAAATTATGTCCTCCTTCTGCCAATAATTTCAGTAAAATCTGTTTTTTATTGTATTTGAGACAGCACCCAAGTGCTGTCCCATACCAAATCATTTTATTTTTTAAACTTATTTTTCTTAGTTTTACTCTTTGACTTCGTTTTTTGTTTCTCTGGTTCCGGATTGCTCGCTTTCCTCATAGAATTTAGGAAACGATTCAGTCCAATCGGTTGTCTCTTGTTTTTCTTTCTACGCTTAAAGAGATACCCTGTCAACTCGCCAAACATTCCCATAACAAAATACATCACACCAAGCACTGCCCATGCAGGACCATACATAATCAGGGATGTTGGAACAAAAAACAATCCCAAGAGCAACGGAATGGCATATCCCCCGCCAGTCTTTGCCGCATCAATCATTCCACAACCAAATACATAAATCGGAAATACAATAATTAAAGAAAGCATCAGAATTGCTCTTCCCACATTTCCATTTGCATTTAATATAAATGGCAGTACATAGAAAAGAAATGTTGCTATTCCCATCATAATAAAAAGTCTTCGAAGATTTTTATCATATTCCTGCTTTTCTTTTTTGTCCAGACTATTATAATCCACAAAATATTTTGCCATAGTTCTCTGCCTCTCAAATCTAATTTTCTTATAAGTATTCAAAATCAAGCGTTTTTAATAAAATTCTGCCTGTCATACTTGAATCTGAATCATTACTTCTCTATAATTTCGCTGCATCTTTTGCATATGCAACATCTTCTTTTGTAATATCTTTTCCGGAATATCTGGCTTTTTTGTACACCTCTGTAAGTGCCAAAATGCCATTTTTATCAACAGTTCCCTGAAGTTTATCTTTGATTTCTTCCGTTGTATTGCTCTCCTGAATATGCAGTGACGTATTCTTCTTAATATTTGATTTCACATATTCCCTGTAAATCTTTCGAACCTTCTTGTCATTCGGAGTAAAAATACTTCTCTTTTCTTCTTCCGTTTTCTTAAATTCTCTTTCTTTTTCGTCTCCGTATGTGATTTTTTCTACAACATCTTCCGGTCTTCCCATTTTATGCATGTAGTATTTGATGAATTTGTAAATTCCAATCACAATAGAAACAAGAACCGCAATGAATAACATCACAATAAAAATTTCCAAAGTTCTGTCTATTCCATCACTCGATGTCTGCTTTGCTGTCTGAACAACCTGTTTTGTCGTCTCCTGTATACTGGTAACAACTTCTTTTGTCGTCTCTGTCTCTTGTATTGCCTCCTGAATTGGTTTTGATTCCGGTCTGAGCCATCCCACAAGGATTTTTGCAATATTTCGCAAAAATTTTCCAATCACATTAAATGAGCTATTAGAAAAAAACAAGTTTGCTATTGTAATTCCAAAAACAGAAATCACTCCAAACAGTCCAATAAGTGACATATTTGTAAGAAATGTACCTTCCATTTCCTTAGAATGTGTTCCATTTACCATAGAATATGTCGAAAATTTATCCAGATACTCTCGGATATAAAATACCAGCATATATATAATTCCGGTAATATAGGCATAGGTTGCCACACTGGTCGGAATTTCCTTTGCAAACGAGGCATGTAAATACACCAGTACAAACATAAATATCAACGAGCCCGGTATGTTGATGACATAGAGGGAACGTTCCGCCAAATCCGTTCTCCAGAATCCCACAGACAGATACAGATAAGATGCTGCCGTCACCATCAGGATAATTTTTTCTGCAATTGTAACTGGAAGGACAAACACGCCAGCAATCATTGCAAGGTGTATGCCAAAAAACAAAAGTGCATTTTTGACATATCTCCTCGTCAGATAATCAACCATTACAATTACAAAAACAGTAATACATCCTATCAGAAAATAATCGGATTTTCCTGTAATAAAGCCATCTGTATACAGATAGATTAAAATTGTAAATAACAGGCACATCACAAGATATGCTGTTGTTCGGAAGCGTTCTATTAATTCTTTCATGTCGTGCCTCCTTTAATCCAGATTCCATTTTATCATATCCGGAATATACTCGGTCACTTCATACTGCGTATATTCTGGTACAATGAAATACGATAAAATACCACTGTTTTTTGTCTGTTTATAAGCATCTATAACCTCTTTTTTTCGGCTGTTTGATATTACAATATAATAGGTTCGGTTTCCTACACTATCCTGATTTCCAAGCATCTCTTCACTCAGTACATCTGCAAAATCCATATTCTGTGCATGTGTATCAATTCTTGCAAGTGCAGTATCTAATACTGTCATGTGTCTGACTCCACTTCCTGCAGAGCGCACAATTCTCTCACCCGTGTAAGTATCCATTGCATTTGACACAAGACCTACTGGTATTCCCGCCTCAATCACCTTTTCACAGATAGAACTTGCAATACTAATCACTTTTTCCATCAGTCTGTCACCCGCCGCAAAGATATGGGTGTCCATATTTAAAACAATCTTCACATCCTGAGAAGATGTCATAAAAAATGTATTTACCTTTAAATCTCCATCTTTTGCAGAGGCTTTCCAATTGATGTGTTTCATACTGTCAAACTGCTGATAAGGTCGAATTCCGCGAAATTCAAATGGGTCTTCAATCATTGTCTTATTCGTTGAAAAATTTCCCGTAATAGTATTAAACGGAACTTCGAAAAAATCAAGTGGAACTTTTTCCGGAAATACATGAATCACTGCCGGATTTTTTCTCTTTGATGACAAAATAAAATTCAAAAACAAATCACTGGAAACCAGATTGATGTCATTCATATAATAGCACCCTCTGCTGGTACAGGTAAATTTCAGTGTTCTCTTAATTTTCTGATGTCCATTGATTGTAAATACATCATCTCTGTAATAGTTATCGGAAATCGTTGCATTGTTCTCATTTGCAAACTTAAAACTTTTTGGCATATCAAATTTTACATGAACCATTGGAAGTGGCAGCCACTTATTGTTCGAAATCACCTCTACCAGTTCATTGTCTTCCCCCGCCATACAGTCTACATATTTATAGCTTATCTTAACATTTAATTTATCATCCCAGTATTTTGTATAAACGATTCTCTGCACAACCATTAAAACAAAAATACAGGCAAACGCTATTATTAAAATCATATACCTCTTCCATTTCAATGTGTGCTAAGTTACTGTTTCTGTCCACCTTTGATTCTGAAATCCTCTGTTGGTGTCTGTACTCTGTCTATAATCGACTGTATAATCTGTTCTTTGTTTGAATTTTTTGCCATATTGGTATAAGACACAATTCTGTGCGAAAGAACAGGAATTGCCAGTTCTTTTACATCTTCCGGTGTCACATAATCTCTTCCATGAATTGCAGCATAAATCTGGCAGGTCTTTAACAGCGCAAGTGTTCCTCTAGGGCTGACGCCGGCTGAAATTGCCGGATTATTTCTTGTCGCATTGATAATATCTACCATATATTTTCTGACTGAATTGTCAACATACACTTGTTTACAGAGCTCACCCATAATAATAATATCTTCTTTGCTGCACACTGGTGAGAGACTGTCAATTGGGTTATTCTGAATAAATCGGTCAATAATTGCAAGTTCCTCATTCTCAGTTGGAAATCCCATAGAGAGCTGCATCATAAAACGGTCAAGCTGTGCCTCTGGCAAAGTATAAGTTCCTGCTGTCTCAATCGGGTTCTGTGTCGCAATAACAAGAAAAGGTTTATCCAGAACTCTTGTTGTTCCGTCAATTGTCACCTGTTTCTCTTCCATACATTCAAGCAAACTTGACTGTGTTCTCGGTGTTGCCCTGTTAATCTCATCTGCGAGCAAAATATTTGCAAATACTGGTCCTGCCACAAATTCAAATGTATGAGTATCCTGATTAAAAATATTCAGACCAGTAATATCTGTCGGTAATAAATCCGGTGTAAACTGAATACGGTTAAATTTTCCATCGATTGATTTTGCAATTGACTTTGCAAGCATTGTCTTACCGGTTCCCGGAGTATCCTCTAACAGCACATGGCCCCCACCAATAACTGCTGTTATGATTAAATCGATAACTTTCCCTTTTCCAATAATTACCTTTTCTACATTTTGCCTGATACTCCCACTAATCACCTTAATGTCTTCAAAATTCATTCACGCCTTCTCCTTTGTTCATCGTTATAATCGTTTTTTATAACATTCCCATAACTTTAAATATAAATAATGCCAGTGTAACACCCGATATCCACAAGTTAATATTGACAAGTTTTGTGAGTTTGTCGTTGTATCTGGTCTGACGTCCATTAATTTCAACCATCTTATCTTCAATTTTGACAAGATTCTCACCATTCATCTGCTCCATAACAGATTTCAGCATATTTGGCATTGTTGAAACTCGGTCCACCTTCTTTTTCATTTCTTCCTGATCTTCCTGAAGTTTCTGAATCAACGCCTGCATTTCGTTGAGTTTGTCTGTATAATCTGCGGCTGATACTTTTGCTATCTTCTCATTCAAAGTTTCTGTTTCTGATGCACTGTTTTTTTCCATCATAGCTTTTAATGCCCCAATTTCATTTAATACATCGCTATGACTGATATTTCTGACCATCGTTTCTACATGTCGGATTTCATCCAGCACTTCTGTGTAATCGATGCCATCCAACTTCTGACTGGTCACTTCTAATTTTTCATTTGCCTGATTTAACTTTTCTAATACGGTTTCATTTGTTGAACTGAGTTGTCCAAGTGCTGTCACATGTTCCAAACTCAACTGTTTCAGTGCTGTTTCATTTGCTGAATTTAATTTTTCCAGCACATCGGCAATCGTCTCGTTTAGTCGCTCTACAGTATCAATACTATTTGTATGTTCAATCTTGTCTGCAAGCTGAGTGAGCATAGCTCTGACATCTTCTGATTCTGTATCCTGAATCGATACTTTCATTTTCTCAATTGCGTCAATCACCTGCGCAAAATCCAAATGAGCAATTGATTCCTGCACCTTCTCAACAGCAGATATGATTTCGCTTGAATCCATATTTTGAATGGATGCGTTGACTTTGTCTATCGCAGTCAACACCTCTTCATGATTGATATTCTGAATTGATTTCTCCACCCGCTCAATACTCTCAAGTATCTGCGAATCATCTAACACTGCCGGCGTTCCAGTTACAGACTCTGTTCTCTCAAGACTCTTCATCTGTTTTAATTCCTGCTCAATCTTTTCACTGACTGCGCGCAGAAATTTTGCATTTTCTACATTCTGTACTCTTAAATCTTCGACTCTTGAGTTAATACTCATCAGAATCTTTCTCTCATCTGCCGGAGTCCCCGTTGTTCCAAGTTTCGCCTGCGATTTTTTGATTGGTGTATTATTTAAAATTCCCATAAGTCCTCCTTTACATTACATCCACATTATGTCTGCACTATATCTACACTGTACTTGCCCTGCTATCCTATCCTGTCTTTTACTGCTGAGTATAATCAATACAATTCATGTCTACTTTTACAATCTTCCAATCCCCATCAACAAGACCAAAGTAGACTTGTACAGAATCATTTCCCTCTCCTGAATACTCAGAAACAATTCCGCTGAGAGTTGTCATCGCAGTAAGAGCCGTGTAATTATAATTAAAATTAACCGTTACTGTCACATTGTCCGGATAATGAAATGCTGAAATCTGAGGATTTATGTCCTTAATTTCAAGCTGTTTGATATATGCTCCGTCTGAGCGCACAACACCTGAAGAAATCGCATCAAATGTTGCTTTTGCTGACGCCTGTGCCTCATCTGATGGACTATACAATATCTTAATGTCGTCAAAATTCTTTGTGACATCCATCGAATACTGATACATAGAATTTACAACAAATGCAGAGTATTCATATAACTTTTTCTGAACATCGGGCCTCATTGCAAAATCATTGGTTGTTACCGTTACAGTCTTATCATTCTTTGTAATATACTGTGTCTTTGTAATCTGTCCTGCTGCATCTAAATTCACAGATACCGTATGATCCCCCGAAAAAATCTTCTTGATTTTATAAGTCTGCAAACTTCCATCCTCTGAAGTTGATTTCTTATACTTTGACAAATCAATTCCGTCAAGCTGAACTTTCGTTCCTGCAGGTGCTTTCACTCGGAAATCATCAATCATAAATCTCTTTACTGAAATTTTCCATGTATGGAAAAACAGATGTGTTCTCTTTGACTTTTTGTTTAAAGTAATCGTATAAGTGTGATTCACATCACTGTCTCCAAGTTTATATGTAGCCACATATGTCACAGTGCCTTTTTGTTTGACCGGTTTGCTGAGAGTGTAATCATGAACCGAACCATAAATTTTCTCTCCCTCACACTTACTCTTAAAATTATCCAGATTGATAAATTCTGATTCTTCTACATCAATCATGTCATACATTTTTTCATAGTTATTGGTAATATAGTAAGCAAAATAATCCTTCGCAATTCTCTTAGGATTACTTGCCCTACTTCCCAATGCGAGAAAAAATCCAAATGCAGCGCAAAGTAAAAGTGTCACCAGAATTTTTCCTGCCTCAATCATAAAACTTTTTATTTTACTCGTATTTTTATCTTTCATTCTGCCACACGTCCTATTTTAAAATCTATAGTAACTATTCAAAAACTAAGTTCGAAAATGCTCAGTTCTGAATAGTTACAATCTATATTAAATCATACCATAAATTAGCCTTTATATCAATAAACTATCATTTTATCAGCATAAACTTATTTCCTGCATTTTTGAAAAGCTGTGATGCCTCTTCCTGTCCCATTTTACTTCTGGTATTATCAGACGGATTCAAAAGTATCACATTATAAAAGTCATATCCAACTATAATTACCGAATCCGTTCCCGATGTCATAGCCATAACAGGTCTGTCATTGCTGATATAATACAAAACCTCATTCAGAGTAACTCCGCTGATATCCGCACGAATATTAGAAGTGATGTTCTGTAAATCAATATTGAGTCCCGAAATTTCATAATTTTCAGGCTTGTCTCTTCTCGCCCATGCATATTGTCCATTCTCATCAATTACCACTCCTGAGAGTTCGTTTGCCTTTATAATTGCATGCGAAAGATTTGTCGTAATCTCACTCATCTTTCCCTTTCCGTATACATAATAATTATTATTTTCTGTAATCAATTCATGAATATTTAATGCATTGGTATTTCCAAATATAATATCTTGCGGATATTCATTTTTCAATACTTTCGAAGTAGTTACCTTTTTTATAAAATTAATCACATATTCAATTTTTTTTGTATCTGTCGCAATCGTCTTTAATGTCAGCGCATTGGTATCATTCTCTTCATTTCCAAAAATCTGATAATTGTCAACTTCTGTAAATCCTGACCTATCAGCGTTTTTGGTATATCTTGATACACTAATCATATTGTCCTTGATTGTTGTATTTGTAAAATAATATCCATCTTTTGTATAATTTTTAACTTCCTTGCCTTCCTCATCGACAATGATAATTCGATTCATGGCATATGTGGTATCTGAGCCATAAATTACATCATTTTCATCTGCCACACCATAGACAAAGTCATCATCAATAAATCCAACAACTCCTATCTTTTCCCCTGTGCCGGCAGAAATTTCCTTTTTCTCGCCAGTCTCCAGATTCAGAATACTAATTTTTGTGTGGTCACTCGACTGTTCTTCCCATGCAACCTCATTTCCCTTTCCATTCGCCGCAAAATGATTTTTGGTAGCGTTAGAAACGATAGATACATACTCACTTCCTGTCAAATCCATCGAATAGAGATTGTCACTAAGCATCAGATACATCGTATTTTTATCATTTACATAAAAGACATTTCCCATCATTTGTTTTAAGACCTCATACTGTCTCGCAAATGGAATAAATACCTTTTCGTTTACAACATTTTTCTCAGCATCATAGCTGTACAGGCTGACTCCAACCATTCCCTCATGTTCACCGCGATTCATATATCCGCTGACAACAAATTCTGTATTTCCTGAATCATCCACAGATACAATAAAAATTTCTGAATTTGTGTTATTATCTCTCTTGTCATCATCTTCCGGACTCTGAAATGCGAACAGAGAAGTTACTGTATTATTCTTAATATCCATCAGCCAGATACTGTTTTTCTTTGAAAATGCCACAAACCTGTTTGATTCACTCGATTTATATCTGCAATCTGTACTATCCGCTATTCCCAGATTAATTCTTGATGGGGAAATATTGCTGTTATTCGCATCAAAAATCTGTGTTGTAGTTCTGTCATAATCGAGGAGATACATCGTTGCCTGCGACCATTTGACTCTAAAATACTCTTTAACAATATAATAGTCATACTGTTTATAATCATTATACGCCCTGATTTTATAAGTCAGTTCATAACACCCTATATTTCCAAGCAACTCTTTTATCGCAACGACCGGAGTCGTAATTTTCTCAGGCTGTAAACTATCCCAGGTAATCATGGTATAACTCGACTTGATATTGACATGTGCAAAATTTGTATTGTCCATCGAGGCATCCGGCTCAATATATGTGGATATTTTATCTGATTCCTTTGTAAAAGTTGCATCTGAAAACGTATTAATAAATGCCATTTCCTCACTGCAATGATTCTCTGTAAGGCTTACAACTCTTGTATAGTAATTCACCTCTCCTGCCAAATCGGTATTCAGACGGAGCACCAAGACATATTCCGTATCTTTTTCAATCATATCCTGAAACTGAATATCAATATCGGTGTACTCTCCATCCTGCACAATAGCAGCTTTTTCCACTGTCGTATCTTCAATCAATCGTTTACAGTCGAGAGTTCTCAGTTCAAATTCAGCTCCCATAATATAATTTCCATAATTTCTGACGTGAACGGTTACTTTTCTGTCACCGCTAATAGGAGTGATGGTATCTCTCATATATTTAGAATCCATCTGTGCCTTATATCCAAACAGCTCATTGACTTCTATAATCGTATTCGAGTCATTGCCCGCCATTCCATAAAGAGTGACGGTTGGAAGTGTTGGCTCTCCCATTATAATTTCTTTTTTCTCCACTTTTTCTCTGTTTAAAAAAATATATCCTGTCACAATCGCAAAAAAAAGCAGAATTAATGTAATAATTTTTATGATTGTACCTTTCAACTTAAAATCCTTTCTAAGCGTCCTTAAACAATGTCATAATTGTTGGAACTGCATGAAAACTACCTGTCAGTTCTTTTAATTTCTCATAATCTCCATGCTGTTTTTCGTTTTTTACAGCTCTGATTAACAAGTTTTTCGGTGTGTGCTCCATATCAATAAACTCTAAAATATCTGCATCATATCCCTTTACCTTTAACATTTCTGCTCGTATGGCATCTGTCATAATCGCAGCAAAGCGGTCTTTTAAAATTCCATAGGATAAAATCGGAGACATCACATCATTTTTTACCTGTCTGTTCAATTCATGCTGACAACATGGCACAGAGAGAATCACTTTTGTATTCCATTTTACAGCTTTATATAACGCATAATCTGTCGCTGTATCACAGGCATGAAGTGTCACCACCATATCCACGTCCTCTCCATTGCCCTCATAATCAGCAATATCTCCAAGCTTAAATTTTAATTTGCTGTATCCATATCTCTCGCTGAGACGATTGCAGGTTTCAATCACATCTTTTTTCAAATCCAGACCTGTAATCCTGACATCTCTGTCACACATATCATGCAGATAATAGTACATAGCAAATGTCAGATAACTTTTTCCACATCCAAAATCAATAATTCGTATTTCCCTATCCCTCGGAAGTTCTTTTTCCACATCTCGGATAAACTCCAGAAAACGGTTAATCTGTTTATATTTGTCATATTTTTTGTGAACAATCTTTCCTTCACTGGTAAATACCCCAAGTTCCTGCATAAATGGTGCATTGCTGCCCTCTTCAATGATATAATTCTTTTTTCGGTTATGCTCTAATGTACACTGACTTTTTATTGCAGTAATCTTGTCTGCTTTTGATGCCTTTTTATTGACGGTAATCTTACCTTTTTTGCTGACAAGAATGTGATATACCCATTCATTTGTCAAAATTTCACACTGCTTAAACTCCACACTGATTTTTTCAAAAATATAAGATGCAATCTCACTTTCCGAAAAGTTTTTGTGTATCACTTTTGTTCCGACATATTCCGTTGCCTGATATTTTACCTCTCCGCCAATCATAACCTGTCTGATTTTAATTTTTGAAATACTATCTTTTTTATGAGGGTTACTGATAATACAGCGAAGTAATCCACTTTCAAGACATGTTGAAATTTTATCTTTTAACTCTTCCATTTCTGTTCCTCTTTCTTTCTATACACAGGATTTCACAGGGTTGTCCACAAGATTTCAGACTTCCATAGGATTGCCACAGAATTATCCCAAAATATCCTCACTGTATGCGCGAAGAATTTCTCCCACACTCCATGCCTGAGCATAAGTACCTCTTGAAATATTCGGCTCATTTCCATCAAAAATTTCGGCAATCTGTCCAATACAGCCATCCATAAGGTGATCCTGTAATGGTCTAATTAAATTCTTCGCATATGCTCTTACAAAATCCTGATTTTCGTCATTTTTTGTCACTTTTACATAAGCTGTCACCAGTGCTCCCAGTGGAAATGCCCATGCTGTTCCCTGATGATAAGCTGCATCTCTGTCATGGAGTTTTCCTCTGTAGTATGGCTGATATTCAGGGTTGTCCGCATTTAATGTTCGGAGTCCATACGTTGCATACAGTTCATTTATGACTTTATGGACTACCTTTTTTTCCATCTCCGGCTCTAATACCGAGTATGGGAGTGAAACTGCGTAAATCTGATTACATCTGATTTTATCATCATTTCCCTCATCTGAAACCACATCATAGAGACATTCTTGTTTTTCATTGTAAAATTTCTTCTGAAAACTCTCTTTTGTATGCTCTGCCATCGCCGCATATTCCTGCGTTGTTTTTCCATACTCACTGACTTTTCCAAATTTTGCACTCAGCTCTTCCATTAATTTTAAGGCATTGTACCAGAGTGCATTGACTTCAACCGGCTTTCCGTGTCTTGGTGTCACCACCCATTCACCAACTCTCACATCCATCCATGTAACCTGATCAAATCCTCCTCCTGCACTGACAAGTCCATCCCTGTCCATGTAGATAGAAAAATCTGTTCCATGCTCATAAAAATGAATGATTTCTTCTAATTTTTCATAAATTTCATTTTTGATAAATGTATAATCACTGTCTGTACCTGTGTACTCCAAATATTTTTTCACAGCATAAAAATACCACATAGAACCGTCTACTGTATTGTAAAGTGGCTCTAAATCCTCGTCCGGAAACATATTTGGAACAAGTCCGTTTTTCACATACATGGCAAATGATTTTAAGATTCCCCTTGCATCTTCAAATCGTTTTGTGACAAGTGTCAGACCGGTAAACGCAATCATTGTATCTCTTCCCCAGTCTGTAAACCACGGATAGCCGGCAAGAATCGTCTTCTTTCCGGTAGATTCTCTCTGAACGATAAACTGGTCCGCCGCTGCTGCTAATGTACTGGCAAAGTCATCTTCAAAACCTGCCTTTTCTTTCAATGCGCGAATTCTTGTCTTTGCAGTTTCTACCGTTGCAAAGGCATCTCTGCAGAACTCATCTTCCACCGAACACACAAAAGAAACCTTTTTATGCTCAAAAGGTTTTACTGAAATTTTAATATCATAAGGGGTGTAGCTGTTAATAACTGACTCTCCACCTGTCTTAATCTCTGTGAGCAGCACTGCATCCAAATCAAATTTTTCTTCACTCTCTGCAAAAGTTCCCTCACTACAGTAAACTCTTACATTTACACGGTCTTTTTTATATGTATTTGGCACAAATTTAAATGTGTGCTCATCTTCAAAGGATTCTTCAAAATCAAACTCATAATCTTTCAATCTGAGATTGTGATCTCGGAATGTGAGAAGTGGTTTGATAGAAAATTCAGCCTCTTTCGAACCATTCATAATATCATAAGAAATTGCCACCGTATTTTTCTCCCATTCCATAGCAATTGTCTTTTTTACAAAAAATCCCTCTGCCTGATAGGTAAATTCCGGAACTTCCTGATATTCAAAACTCTGAAGATAATTCTGCCCCTCATCATTCCAGCCACCAACTCTCATATTCGCTGCAAAAGAATAAATCTTATCTTCTATCTTTACCTGTTCATCTGTCTTGTCAAGCACCGCATATCTGAGCACCGGTGCATGAAGACTCGCAACTAAATATGCGTGATGTTTTCTGGCTCTGGCATTGATAATGGTACTTCCGCCATAGCCGCCAATTCCATTTGTAATCACCCATTCTCTCTCTAATCCATCTTCAAACTCTTTGTAAAACCCTTTTCCAAATCTCATAGTTCGTTCCTCTCTTCCTCTCATTTGTTTTCTTTCTATAATTTTGTTGTGTTTTGCACTTTACTGTTCTGTTATGTTTTACACTTTGCTGTTCTGTTATGCTTTGCACTTTTCTGTTCTGTTATGTTTTACACTTTGCTGTTCCGTTATGTTTTACACTTTGCTGTTCTGTTTTGTTTTACACTTTGCTGTTCTGTTTTGTACTTTAGTATTCTGCTTTGCACTTTACTATTCTATTTTGCGCAGTTCTACTCTTTACTGTTCTTCTTTCTCTTTTTGGCGCTTTTCTTTCTCTCGTTTTTTCTTTTGTCTCAAATCTTTAAAAAACGTCTTTAACATTTCACTGCACTGTTCTTCCAAAATCCCACGATATATTTCTACCTGATGATTAAATTTTTCCACCTGTAGTAAATTGAGCACAGAGCCGGCACACCCTGCTTTGGGATTCATACATCCAATATATACTTTTTTAATTCTGGACTGCACAATTGCCCCTGCACACATCTGACATGGCTCTAATGTTACATACATCTCACAGTCATCTAGTCTCCAGTCTCCCAATTTTTTACTGGCTTTTTTTATTGCATTTAGCTCCGCATGCGACAGCGTATTTTTGTCGATATTTCTTCTGTTATAACCTCTGGCTATCACTTTGTCATTGTACACAATCACACACCCAATGGGTACTTCATCAATCTGTTCTGCTTTCTTTGCCTGTCTGATAGCCATATTCATATATTTTTCTTCTCTATTCATATCCGCATTTCCTTTATTTTACGAATCTCTGATATATCTTTCCCTCATTTTTAGATATACATATACCAATAGCCGATTTTATTATCATCATTTTCTCCACTAAACTTCTGAAATCCATAAATTCGTGCCATCGCCATCTCTTTTTTGTTATTGACTCCCGGAACCAAAATTGCATATTTCTCTCCTTCGTTCTCTCTCAACAAAAAGATGTATCGGTAATTATAGTAGGAATGAAGTAAAAAGCTGTTATTGCACAAATGCCAAAACTTTCTTGGAAGATATGTAATATCGTGTGGTGTAATTCGAATACACTCCCCATTCAGCCCTTGAATATCCACTTTTGGATAACAGTTAGACAACATCACATAATAATCTGCAATTTCCGGCTCTCTTGGTTTTCCTTCTCCCTCATCCGGTTCCTGTTCATCGCTATTGTTCTGTGTCTCTGGTACAGTTTGCTCTACATCATCTGCTCTTTGTTCAGATACCGTACTCTCTTCACCGTTTTCCTGTTCCTGCTCATCTAAAATCTTATTTAATTCTGAAATGTCACTGTCTTTTTCCGCTACTCGAATCTCTCCACTACTCTCAACATTCTGAATATCCTGCTGACTTTCATGCTTTTTGTTAAAGAGGCTAATATCAATCTGTGTATCCTTCCACTCAGAGGCGTATACTAATGCAATCATACTTCTTCTGTCAATAAAAGAATCTGCACAGATAAAAATTCCTGAGACATAATCCACCGAAATCCCAGAATTCATAATATTATTCGCTGCAAATTCTCCCCTGAATGAACTTGCAGACTTTTCTATTTTTACCCTTCCAATCAATATTTTCTTGATTTGGTCTTTCTCCTGCTGATACAGATAAATCCCCACAGAGTTATCTTCTGTATCACTGATTAAAACATTATCTATTCTCAGTGAGATATTAATTTTGCAGAGATTATCCCTGACTTCCACCCTTGCAAAACCTGAATTTTTAGATTTTATTCCCTTTTCATAGGAATATATGTATGAAATAAAACGTTTGTACGACATGCTTACCTCCTAGATTTTCATACTTATATGTTTATGCATGTCTGAAATATTTTATTCCATTTTTTATTATATATCTTTATTTTTTCGCAGCTATTCTAGAACAGTGTAACGCAGACATTCGCAATCCTCTTCACTACTTGCTCATGAACTCAGGCTACTTCGCAGCTTGTCAGAAGGTGATTTCATCCCTCATGACATAAGCATCCTCCGATACCCTGCCTACGTCTTTACACCTTAGAGGCGTGGGATTGCTTATTTGCGTTCAAAGCATCTCATATTTTTTTATTCAGTATATTACTAAGGGTTGCAAAATCAGCGAGGGTTAATTTTTCGCCTCGAATACTCTCACTGAGTCCCATTTGTGTGAGTGCCTCTGCAACCTCTTCTTTTGTAAAATTCAGTTCTGAAAAATTGCTAATTCCGTTTACCAGTGTCTTTCTTCGCTGCAGAAAAGAACCTTTGATGAGTTTGAACATCAGCGCTTTATTTTCTGTCTCCACAACTGGTTTTTCGTAGCGTCTCATCCTTATCACTGCTGAGCTGACATTTGGTCTTGGCATAAAGCAGTTTGGCGGAACATTTGCCACAATTTCCGGCTGTGAGTAATAATTTACTGCAAGTGTCAGAGCACCGTAATCCTTCGTGCCCGGTTTTGAAATAATTCTCTCTGCGACCTCTTTCTGAATCATGACCGTGATGCTGTCAATTTTGACATCTTTTTCAAACAAGGACATGATAATTGGCGTAGTAATATAATAAGGAAGATTGGCAACAACCTTGATTGGTCTGCCGCCACACTCTTCCTCTACGATTTTATTAATATCCAGTTTTAAAACATCTTCATTGATTACGGTTACATTGTCATATTCACTCAGAGTATCTGCAAGAATTGGAATCAGGGTATTGTCAATCTCCACTGCGATTACTTTTGACGCACTTTCACAGAGGTACTGTGTCATTGTACCAATTCCCGGTCCAATCTCCAGCACCACATCATCCTTTGTAATTTCAGCCTCACTGATAATTCTCTCTAGGACATGGGTATCTATTAAAAAGTTCTGTCCAAATCGCTTTTGAAAATTAAAATTATATTTTTGCAATACTTCTATTGTATTTTTTGGTATTCCAAGATATGCCATTCTTTACTCCATATTCAATCTATTCTTTATTCTGTAATCTTGTATAAATCAAGTGCATTTTTATAAGTTACTTCCATGACCTCTTCCTCGCTGACATGCTTTAGTTCGGCAATCTGTTTTACCACATAAGGTAAATTCAGAGAAGAATTTCTTCTCCCTCTGTTTGGCTCTGGCGAGAGGTACGGACAGTCTGTTTCAATGACGATTTTTTCCAAAGGAATATCCTCTACCGTCTCCTTGAGTTTCTTGCCATTTTTAAATGTAACCACTCCACCGACACCAATGTAATAGCCCATTTTCACATATTCTCTTGCCATTTCTTTGCTATAGGAATAGCAGTGAACAACACCTTTTACTTTTCCTTCATATTGTTTCAAAATCTGAAAAGTCTCTTCTGCAGCATCCCTGCTGTGAATGACAACAGGCATCTGAAGTTCTGCTGCAAGGTCTAGCTGTCTTAAAAACCATTTTCTCTGAACCTCTTTGGAAGGCTCTAAATAGTGGTACTCTAATCCGATTTCCCCAATGGCAACAACCTTTTTATTATTCTTACAGTATTCTTTTAGTTCTTCCATATCCTGCTCCGTGAGAGATTCTGTATCATTTGGGTGAACTCCCACAGCAGCATACATAAAATCATATTTATCAGCAAGTGCCACGGAAGTCCTTGTGGACTCCATGCTGGCACCGATATTTACAATGTGTTTTACTCCATTCTCTTCCATGCTGGCGAGCAATTCTTCACGGTCCTCGTTAAAATCCTCGTCATCATAGTGGGCGTGTGTATCAAAAATCATAGTTGTTCCTCTTACCAATAAAATTATTCAGATTCATATTCACAAAATCGCTTAGTTCTGAATAATTAACGAATCTCTGAACCACTAATTAAATCCTTGTCAAGTGTAAGAACGGATAAGTTATCTTTGTCATCACTTGCAGCGAGAATCATTCCCTCTGATAATAATCCGCAAAGTTTGACTGGTTTAAGATTTGTGATAACCGCAACCTTCTTTCCTACCATCTGTTCTGGTGTGTAGTGAAGTGCAATTCCAGATACAATCTGTCTTACTTCATCTCCAACACGAATCTGTGAAACAAGAAGTTTCTTTGCTTTCTTTACTTTCTCGCATTTCAAAACTTCACCGACCTGAATCTGAACTTTATCAAAATCCTCGATTGTGATTTCTGGTTTCTTCTCTACTTCTGGGTATACAACCTTTTTATATTTTGCGTTGACTTCCTCAACCTTTTCCATAACCTCTTCAAGGTCTAATCTTGCAAATAAGATTTCTGGTTTCTCTACCACTTTATTTCCTGATGGATATTTGCCAAATGTATCTAACTCATCAAATTCTCTGAGAGTCGTGTTCAGACTTGCAGCAATCTTCTCTGCAGTCTCAGGCATAAATGGTTTTAACATACTTGCACCTATCACGATTGCCTCTGTTAAGTTGTAGAGAACTGTCGCAAGTCTGTCTTTCTGTGCCTCGTCCTTTGCAAGTGCCCATGGCATTGTCTCATCAATGTATTTATTACATCTCTTGAATAATGTGAAGATTTCTGTCATTGCATCTGCAACTCTCAATTTGTCCATCTTCGCTGTCACTTTGCCAAATGCAGCAAGTGCTGTCTCTTTTAACTCTTTGTCACAGCCCATTGTGTTGACATCTGTATTTGTGACAACGCCGTCAAAGTATTTATTTGTCATGGAAATTGTTCTGTTTACAAGATTTCCAAGTGTATTTGCAAGGTCTGAGTTAATTCTCTCGACAACTAACTCCCATGTAATCACACCATCATTTTCAAATGGCATCTCATGCAATACAAAATAACGAACGGCATCCACTCCGAATAATTCTACAAGGTCATCTGCATAAATAACATTTCCTTTTGATTTACTCATCTTGCCATCGCCCTGTAACAACCATGGATGTCCAAATACCTGTTTTGGAAGTGGCTCACCAAGTGCCATCAACATAATTGGCCAGTAAATTGTATGGAAACGAATGATATCTTTACCAATTAAGTGTAAATCACATGGCCAATATTTCTTGTATAAATCGCCGTGATTTCCATCTGTGTCAAATCCCAGACCAGTTGTATAGTTTGATAATGCATCAATCCATACATAGATGACATGCTTTTCATCAAATGTCACTGGAATACCCCATGTAAATGATGTTCTTGATACACAGAGATCCTGTAATCCAGGAAGAAGGAAGTTGTTCATCATCTCATTCTTTCTTGACTCTGGCTGGATAAACTCTGGGTGAGTATTGATGTGCTCGATTAATCTGTCTGCATATTTTGAAAGTTTGAAGAAATATGCCTCTTCCTTTGCAGGAGTGACGTCTCTGCCACAGTCCGGACATTTTCCGTCTACAAGCTGTGACTCTGTGAAGAATGACTCACAAGGTGTACAGTACATTCCCTCGTAATATCCCTTGTAAATGTCTCCCTGATCATATAATTTCTTGAAAATCTTCTGAACCTGTGCCTCATGATCTTCATCTGTTGTACGAATGAATCTGTCATAAGATGTGTTCATCAAATCCCAAATTCTCTTAATCTCACCTGCAACATTGTCGACATACTGCTTTGGTGTGATACCGGCCTCCTCTGCCTTTAACTCAATCTTCTGACCATGCTCGTCTGTTCCTGTCTGAAATCTGACATCATAGCCCTCTGCTCTCTTAAATCTTGCGATACTGTCTGCGAGGACAATCTCATAAGTATTACCAATATGAGGTTTTCCTGACGCATAGGCAATCGCTGTTGTTATATAATATGGTTTGTTTTTACAATCCTTACACATGTATGTTCACATCTCCTTTTTTATTATAACTACATCTGAATATTTCTGCACAATGACGCCCCAAAGTATCTGTGCTTAGAGGCAATATTTCGGTCTGTTCGTACCGCTCGCTTTGAACTGCGCAAGCAAGGATTGTCATATGACAAAAACATTCAAATGTCCTTTATTCCATCTTTATATCATAACTTGAAATCGACTTTTTGACAAGTAGGGGTAAAGGGACTTTTTATATAAATGGAAACATTTGAACCTCTCACGACTAAAGTCGTAAGATTCTTGGGAATAGCCCTCTGATGAGGGCTTATTTACCAAGCTAACCCCATAGTCCCTACGGTTTTTGTTTATAGTTACTAAGCTATCTCATGTAGCCTTAATCCTTCATTTAGAATATTTATTGCGGCGTTCACATCTCTATCATGGT
>ONXS01000067.1 GCA_900321855.1 uncultured Eubacteriales bacterium
TGGAACAATCTCATTTAATTGTATCATATCTTTATCAAAAAGCAAAACATTAATAATGTCAGAAAATACATCCTCGTAATCAAAAAGAAGCTTTTGTGCTATATCTTTTTCCGCCAACAAACATAACTCCCTTATAAATTTTATACACCTGATTAATAAAACGAATAACAACATTATAATATGAGTGCACACAAAAAATAAGTAAAAAGAATAAATAATATGTAATTTTTTTTAAATAGACAGATTCTGTCTAACCTACTTTGATATAATAAATATATCCAAGGAACAAAAAAGTAATCAACTTTGGAAAATATGACTTTAAAATTATACAAAAAATACAAAAGAATGAATAATTATTGAATGAATTAGTACAATATGCTAAAATTTTTAATAGAGAGTCATCGTGAACTTGGGAGAAAAAGATGGCAGACGAGATTCCAAAGATGATTACAAGAGAATAACATAGGAAATGAGGTAGGAAAATGAGTGAATTTGAAATTGATGTAGATCGTCTGCGTGAAGATATGTGTAATGATTTATACGGAGCATTTTATGCAGGGGGATTTGGTGCAGCTTTGATGGAGGAAGCTGAGATTGAATCTGCCTCCGATGAGGAGCTGATACGCATAGCTAGGAAGCAGGGAATAAATTTGCAAAAATATATTGTGTAAAAAATAATTAGAATAGAAAATTGTTAAGGAGTACAATCATATGACAAACGAAGAGCTTGTCCCAGTGAACAATCAGGAACTTACGACCTGGGATTTTGAACAGATGAAAAGTGAACTGCAGACCTTGGTGGATTCCTATACCAATATTGCGTATACGGAAGATAGTATCAAGGATGCGAAGAAGGATAAAGCCAGCTTAAATAAAATCAAGAAACAGATTGAAGATGCCAGAAAAGCCTTCAAGAAAAAATGTATGGAGCCATACGATGCTGTGGAACCAAAGATTAAAGAGCTTGTTGAAATGGTGGACAGGCAGACGGTCTTAATTAGTGAAGTGGTAAAAGAGGTGGAAGATAGGGAAAAGGCCAAAAAAGAACAGGAAATCCGTGCATATTATGATGTGAAAGCTACCGTATTTGGCAGTTTGGCAGATAGCCTTTACCCAAAAATCTTAAATCCAAAATGGCTGAATAAGTCGACAAACAAGGCAAAATATCAGGAAGAAATGTTGGAGGCTATTGCAAAGACAAAATCAGATTTGGATGTAATCCAGACAATGAACCCACTGATGAAAGACGAACTTGAGGCTGTTTATGTGGAAACGCTTTCGATGGAAGAGGTAGAAAAGAAACTGGAAGAATTCGAAAAGATTGCAAGCAAGATTCCTACTGTGCCTGTAGAGCAGACAGAGACAAATAAAATGCCAGAATCAAATCGGGAGATTGTTTCTGAGGATAAGCTGACAGATGGAGAAGTTATGCTAAAAATTTTTGCAGACAAGAGTCAACTCTCCAATCTCACAGACTTTATGAAAGCGGTTGGAATTAAATATGAGATCTTGTAAGTTTGATTTTGGAAATGTAAATGAAAGTCAGAGAAAGGCAATCATAAATACAGAGGGACCGGTACTTATGATTGCCGGTCCCGGAACTGGAAAAACATTTACGCTCGTAAAGAGAATTGCATATCTAGTTGTAGAAAAGAACGTGGCACCTTCTGAGATTATGGTTGTGACATTTACAGAAAAAGCTGCGAAAGAGCTTCTCACAAGAATTTCAAATGAGTTTTCAAAATACGAATTACAGATGAATCTGAATGAAATGTACATTGGTACATTTCATTCTGTTTGTCTGAGAATTTTAAAAGAAAATATGGAGAGTACTGATGAGTATAGTGAATGTAGGGTATTAGATGCGTTTGAACAGACCTACCTGATATGCAGAAATATTGACCGTTTTCGTTTACTACGGGAGTTTCATCAGCACATTTCGGCAAAAGATGAGTGGAAACAGGCAATGGAAGTATGCAGATATGTAGGTCAGATGATGGAAGAACTAGTCAATGCCAAAAAATATGAGAATGATAAGGATTTAGATATTCGTCTTTTGTCAAGAATGGTGCTGCGATATTTGGAATTGCTTCGTGAAAATAACTGTATGGATTTTTCTATGATTCAGACTAATACATATGAGATGTTGCAGAAATATCCAGAGGTTTTGGAAAAGTTACAGAAAAATATTCGCTATTTTATGGTTGATGAGTATCAGGATACGAACTATATTCAGGAGCAGCTTTTGTTTATGCTGGCCAAGAAATCGGGTAATATCTGTGTTGTTGGAGATGATGATCAGGGAATGTATCGTTTTCGAGGTGCAACTATTCGAAATATTTTGGAATTTCCATCAAAATTTGCCGAGGGAGAATGTAAAATCATTCATCTGAATCAGAATTATCGTTCAGAGCCGGAAATTATTGATTTTTATAATCGTTGGATGGAAAACAGTGATGGAGTGAATTTATTTAATTGGGATAAATACCGATACGCTAAGACGATTGTGTCTGGAAGAACAGATACGGAGTCAGGACATTCGGTATTTTCGTGCGTGAATGATAATATGGAGGATGAAAAAGAAAATCTGTATTTGATGCTGCAAAACCTTATGAGCAATGGAAATATTGACAACTACAATCAGGTGGCATTTTTGTTTCGCTCCGTAAAGAGTGAAGAGGCAATTGCGATTGGAAATTATTTTGAATCAAAGGGGATTGCAGTATATTCGCCAAGATCGGATTTGTTTTTCGAACGTAATGAAGTAAAACAGATGTTAGGATGTCTCATAGCATGTTTTAAAAGTTATATGACTGATTTAAAAGCAAATCAATTTTTACATAAAATTTCAGGCAAATTAAGACAGTACTATATTGAATGTCTGAAGTCTGCAATGGCATTATTTCGGTCAAATCCAGCCTTATATCAGTATGTGAATATGGTTAGTCATGAGATTGAATCTTTAAAAGAGCAGATAGAGGGTGGATGCCTGAATTTGTTTTATCATATCCTTGCATTTTCGCCATTTTCAGATTATCTTCAGACCGATTTGAGAGAGAATATCACAAAAACAAGAGCTACAAGAAATTTATCAGAGATTTCAAGAATGCTCAGTAAATATGCGTTTTTACATGATATGCATAGTATCACTAAGATCAATCAGATTGCAATGCCAGAGGAATTGTTTAACATTTATTTGCGATATATGATTGAAGATGGAATTGGAGAATATGAGGATGAGTCGGAGTATGCACCAGATGGCTGTGTATCATTTATGACCATTCATCAGTCGAAAGGTCTAGAGTTTCCGGTAGTAGTCGTTGGTTCGCTCGGAAATACACCAAGACGAAACAGTGATCCATTATTATATACGGCTGAGACGAAGTTGTTTTGCAGAGCACCATTTGAACCACTTGCGGATATCAAATATTTTGATTTTTGGAGACTTTACTATACCGCATTTTCAAGGGCTCAAAATATGCTTGTATTGACAACGAAAAAACAGGATGCAAAGTATTTCAAAGATTTCATTGAAGTGACGCAGAGAATAGAAACGTTTGCTTCAAAACACAAATTTGAGTCTGTAAAAGAAGTCAATTATAAACATATGTATTCATTTACTTCTCACATTTCTGTTTATGATGGATGTCCAAAACAATATAAATTTTACAAAGAATATGCTTTTGCACAAAATCAGATGTTTCAGACATCCGTTGGTTCACTTGTTCATGCGACTTTAGAGGATTTGAATAAATGCGTGATGAGTGGAAGGCAAAGTGAAATAACAAAAGAGCGGATAAAACAGTGGTTTGAACTGAATTATCAGAGTATGCAGAAACAGACCGGATATTTTCTGGATGAACAACAGTATGTGGGAGCCTTTGAACAGATTTTACACTACTATGATTATAGAAAAGAAGAACTGTGTCGTGTATGGAAAGCAGAAGAGGAAATTAATCTTGTACTTCCGCACTATATTTTACAGGGAATCATTGATTTAATGGATGGAGTTGGAGATACGATTGAAATTGTGGATTACAAGACAGGACCAATGCCTGATATCGAAGGACATCCGGAACGTGTGGAACATTATCGCAAACAGCTTGAAGTTTATGCATATCTGGTAGAAAAGCAATATCACAAAAAAGTGACTCGAATGCATCTGTTTTATACAAGTAAATTAGAAGGAAATCCGATGATTACATTTGAGTACGAAAAAAAGAACATCGAGGCTACCGTTGCAGAGATTGATGCAACAATTCAAAAAATCGAGAACAAAGATTTTTGCGGAGATGTGACAAATAATTATGCATGTAAATTTTGTGATATGAAGTATGTGTGCGGAATGTCATAAAATAAATAAAAAATACAATGATCTCTCGGAATTATTCAAGTGTTTTTGATAAAAAAAGTGGAGGATTTTAATAAAAGAGGGATCTAAAAACCTCGATAGTTAGAGGCTTAAGAGATTCTGATAGATTATTATAATAAACAGGAGGAATGCGACAGATGGCAATATGCGTAAACTGTGGTAAAGAAACTAGGAGATGTCTGTGTGATGACTGTAGAGAAGAGGTTGATATAGAACAGCTTTGTCTGGATATTATTTCATACAAACCGGGAAAAATGGTAGATGAAAATAATCCAGAGAGCGAGAAATATATGAACAGAATCTGGGAATCAATTGCAGAAAAATTAGAATATAAATCACATTTAAAAAGTATTGTTTTTGAACTGACAGATGCATTAGAAGAAATAAGAAAAAACTATATCAGAGTTCGATGTATCGGTGGTGGTTCGACGGTGGCTTCTTACAGTAGAAACTGGATTTATGAGAAATGCAAAGAACTTCTAGAACATGATAGATTATCTCAGTACGAAAAATTAGTTATAAAAGAAATACTTCTAAGAACTTATCTTGGAGACGCGTTATTTTTTGAGGCGGATAAGCTAGTAGGTCAACTGATACAAGGCGAAAAAATCCCATTGAAGAATTATATAACAGCTGGTGATTTTTATACAAAAACAAGAAGGTATGACATAGCAGAAACGATTTTTTGCGATGGATTACGAGCGTATCCGCATGCTTTTTATTTAGACAGTCAAAGAGAAGAGAATAATAACAGAAGGCCAGAAATAGGGAAAAAGAGACAGTATTTGCCAAATACAGCAGATAAAAAGATAAAATATAAAGAATTTATGGACAGCATCCAGATTGATGTTTCAATTGCGAAAAAACAGGTAATTGCAGCAAAAGAATATGTAAAAACAACGGAAGTAAGAGATGCGGATTTTACAGACTTTGTCGCATATGATATAGAAACAACAGGATTTGCAAGTTATGACAGTATGGTGGAATTGGGTGCAATAAAAGTAATTGGTGGAAACATCATAGAGGAAGAGAGATTTATATTTAACGAAATGAATAAGCCGATTAAATCAGTTAAGATGAAAAAAGACGCCGCTAAAATTACAGGAATTACAGATCAAGATTTAAAGAATGCAAAACCACTCACAGAAGTGATGCCAGCATTTAAAGCGTTTATCGGAGATTTAGTTTTAGTAGGTTTTAATAACATCGCATTTGACAGCAAGTTTTTAGCACGTGCGGGAAGATATGGAAATACCATAATTGACAATCCGCAATTCGATGTTATGAAATATATGGAAAAGTTTCGTGATAAATTGGATATTCCGAAAAAAGGTGGAACACTTGACCAATTAGCGGAACAATTGCATGTAGTAAACAAACATGCACATCGTGCATATGAAGATGCAGCTACGACCGCTAAAGTCTTTTTAAAATTGAAGGAAATGGAAGGGGAGGCAGAAGAGAAAAAAGAAGATTCTTTAGATGATTTCTTATCAGATTTAGATGAATGGTAAAAAGCGAGGAAATAAATTTTGGATAAAAAAACAGAACGTGTATTAAATATATATAATCGACTTTTGGATGGAGAGATGATTAACAAGACAGAGGAGGCACAGCGGTTTTGTGTAGATGCACGAACCATACAGAGAGATATTGAAGATATCAGAATGTATTTTGCATCGAATTATGAATCGGAAAGAGAACTGATTTATGATCGCACGATGAATCGATATTTGTTAGTTCATAATCAGACGGGCTGTTTGACAAACGCAGAAGTGATGACAATATGCAAAATTTTGCTTGAGAGCAGGTCGTTAAAGCGGGAAGAAATGTATCGGATTATTGATAAACTCATCGTATGCAGTTCTCCGATGGAAAACAAGGACAAATTAAAGAAACTGATTTCAAATGAAAAATATCATTATCTAGAACTACATCATAAAAGTGCATTAATAGAAAAAATATGGAGTATAGGAAATGCGGTATATGAAAATAGATTAATGAAAATTCGCTATAAAAAACTAAAACAGACAAATCAGGTTATGCGAATGATTCAACCAGTAGGAATTATGTTTTCAGAATATTATTTTTATCTGACAGCATATATGTGTGAAAGCGAGGAGAATCCAGATATACCGAAACGACCATTTCCAACCATTTACCGAATTGACCGAATTGAAGAATATGAGATTTTAGAGCAAAGATTTCAAATACCTTATCGCGACCGATTTGAAGAAGGTGAATTTCGAAAGAGAGTCCAGTTTATGTTTGGAGGAGAATTAAAAACGATTCATTTTAGGTACAAGGGATTAAGTATTGAGGCTGTCTTAGACCGATTGCCAACAGCACAAGTCATCAATCATGATGAGAATGGTTGGGAGATATCAGCAGAGGTGTATGGGGAGGGAATTGATATGTGGATTCGAAGTCAGGGAAACTATATTGAATTGATTTAGCCAAGTTCAAAGATTAGAACGATGTGTGTGGAACAGGAGATTTGTATGGATGAATATGAAGTGAAAATAGATCAGTTGGCAAAAGAAGTAATTAAGGAAAAAATATTAAATATGAGTTTTTCGTGAATAATTTTCACAAAAGTATCATAGTGAACAAAAAATGCCCTGTATTTCCTATTCATACAGTCAAAATGCCGAAATTATTACAATTTTATTGAAAAATTCAACATTTGTGTTACACTTGTTAGCAGTGAAAAAATAGCGAATTTAAATAGGAAGGCATGATAACATGAAGATTAAGAGAGAAGATATTAGAAATATTGCCATTATCGCTCACGTAGATCATGGTAAAACTACACTGGTAGACCAGTTATTAAAGCAGAGTGGAACTTTCAGAGAGAATCAGGAAGTTGCAGAGCGTGTAATGGATTCAAACGATATTGAGAGAGAAAGAGGAATCACAATTCTTTCTAAAAATACAGCAGTAGAATACAAGGGAACAAAAATCAACATTATTGATACACCGGGACATGCAGATTTCGGTGGTGAGGTTGAGCGTGTACTGAAGATGGTAAACGGTGTTGTTCTTGTCGTAGATGCGTTTGAGGGTGCGATGCCACAGACAAAATTTGTACTCCGTAAAGCTCTTGATCTCGATTTGCCTGTTATTGTATGTATCAATAAAATTGACAGACCAGAGGCTAGACCAGACGAAGTAATCGATGAAGTGTTAGAACTGTTTATGGACCTCGATGCAAGTGATGAGCAGCTTGACTGTCCATTTGTATACGCATCAGCTAAGGCTGGTTATACAATTCTTGACTTACATGATGAGCCACAGAATATGGAGCCATTATTTGAGACAATCGTAAACTATATCCCAGCTCCAGAGGGAGACCCAGACGCAGATACACAGGTATTAATCAGTACAATCGATTATAACGAGTATGTTGGTCGTATCGGTGTTGGTAAAGTAGACAATGGTAAATTAAAAGTAAATCAGGAAGTTGTGTTAGTAAACCATCATGATCCTGACTTTAAGAAGAAAGTTAAGATTGGTAAACTCTATGAATTTGAAGGACTTGGCAAGAAAGAAGTAACAGAGGCAGCAATCGGTTCTATCGTTGCAATTTCAGGTATTGCTGATATTCATATCGGAGATACTATCTGTTCACCAGAAAATCCTCAGGCAATTCCGTTCCAGAAAATTTCTGAGCCAACAATCGCAATGCAGTTTGTGGTAAATGACAGTCCACTTGCAGGTAAAGAAGGTAAATTTGTCACATCAAGACATTTGAGAGACAGATTATTCAGAGAGTTAAATACAGATGTTTCTTTAAGAGTAGAAGAGACTGAAACAACAGAGAGTTTCAAGGTTTCTGGTAGAGGTGAACTTCACTTATCAGTTCTGATTGAGAATATGAGAAGAGAAGGATATGAGTTTGCTGTATCTAAGGCAGAAGTTTTATATCACACAGATGAGAATGGCAAGAAATTAGAGCCTATGGAACTTGCGTATATCGATGTTCCAGATGAGTTTTCTGGTACAATTATTCAGGCACTCAGTGAGAGAAAGGGCGAACTCCTCTCTATGTCTACAACAAGTGGCGGATATACAAGACTTGAGTTCTCAATTCCTTCTAGAGGATTAATTGGATACAGAGGCGATTTCATGACATCTACAAAGGGTAATGGAATCATCAATACAATCTTCAACGGCTATGCACCATACAAGGGTGATATGCAGTACAGAAAACAGGGCTCTATCATCGCTTTTGAAGCTGGTGAGGCTGTAACTTACGGATTGTTCAATGCTCAGGAGAGAGGACTTTTATTCATCGGACCTGGTGATAAGGTTTACTCAGGAATGGTAGTTGGACAGCATGGTAAGCCAGAGGATGTAGAAGTAAATGTATGTAAGACAAAACATTTGACAAATACTCGTTCTTCTGGAGCTGATGATGCGTTAAAGCTTGTACCTAAGAAGGTAATGAGTCTTGAGCAGGCACTTGAGTTCATTGATACAGATGAGTTACTTGAGGTAACACCTACAACTCTTAGAATTAGAAAGAAGATTCTTGATCCTACACTCAGAAAGAGAGCTTCTTTTAATAAGAATAAATAAAAATTGATAAAATGATGAATAGGCTGATATGTTTACTCCGCAAACCGCTCTCGCTCGTTCAAAGCGCAGCGGACATGTAAGCATATCAGCTTATTTTGTTTCGCCGTAGTGGTACCGACATCTGTAAATGTCCGCTCTGCAAGGTATGAGGGGACTTTCTGTTTGTCTATGATTTCTCTTGTATTCAATTCAATATGTAAGTGTTTCAGCATAGTCGGATTTGTGGTAATATTGAAATGATTTATTGACAAAGTGTGGATACTTATTTACGATAATAAGCAGAGGATGAATCAATATTGAAAATATCTATTTTAAAATAAGCGATTGGAGTGAATGGTATGAAAGAGGCGATAAAAAGAGGTCTTTCTGTCGGGATTGGATTTATTCTACAATTTGGTCTTCTTATTTTTGTGCAACTGTTTTTAAATAAATATATTGGAATCTTTTCGGTAATTTACTGGTTTTTGCCGATAGTGATTGTATTGTTTATGTTAAAGAACAGCACCAGATTGAGCAGTGATCTTCCGTGGATTATATTTATTATGATGTTTCCAATTCTTGGAGGCATTGTACTGCTCACGATTGGAAGAAGTTATTTAAAGAGTAAATTGCTGAAACGGTTGGTTCAGAAAAATGACGAGTATTCGAAGTTGCTGTGTCAGGAGGAACTAGATGAAAGCATATTAGAGGAAAATGATAATATACGATATTTTCGTCACTATGCAAAATTCCCTATTACAACCAGAAATCAAGTGACTTATTATGACATGGGAGAAGTTTTTTATCCTGAGCTGTTAAAAGAGTTGCAAAAAGCAGAAAAATTTATTTTTATGGAATATTTCATCATCAACAAAGGCAAGATGTGGAATGGGATTTTGGAGATATTAAAAGAAAAGGCTGCAAATGGTGTGGATGTCCGCATTATGTATGATGACATGGGAAGTATCGCGATGCTTCCGGAACACTATGCAAAAGAGCTTTCGGAGTATCGGATAAAATGTATTCCATTTAATAAACTGAGTCCGTTTAATGGCATTATGATGAATAACCGAGATCACCGCAAAATGACGATTATTGATGGAAAGGTTGCATTTTCGGGAGGTGTCAATATTTCAGATGAATATATCAATGAGATACATCCGTTTGGAGAAAAATGGAAAGATAATGGAATTAAGATTGTAGGAGAATCGATTTGGAATCTGACAGTCATGTTTTTGACTTTGTGGAACGCAAATCAGGAAGAGGATACGGATATTGAAAAATTCCGATACGATTTTAGCGGGGATGAGATAGCAATGGATGGATACGTTATTCCGTTTGGAATCAATCCGGCAGCGAAAAATAATGTTGGAGAAGATGTCTATCTCAATATCATTAATTCTGCAAGAAAATATGTCTATATTTTTACACCGTATCTGATTATTGACACAGATATGATTAATTCTTTGACAAGGGCATCCAGACGAGGAGTAGATGTACGAATTGTTGTGCCGGGAGTTCCGGATAAAAAGATGGTTTATGGAATTACAAAATCCTTTTAAATATGGATTACCGAAGTTTGTATCTCCATTTTGAAAATGGAATTTACTTAGAGGGCAATTCGGAGATAAAACAGGTGAAAAAAGACATGGAAGATACATTAAAGGAATCATATCTGGTTCAGGAAACAGATATAAAAACCAGATTTTTGTCTGAAATGTGGCAGGCGATTTTGAGACTGATTGCGCCGATGATGTAGTCTTGTCAATCAGATAGCAAATGCTTGGCAGTTTTAATGTGCATATTTTACCACATTAAAACAGGATATAATTGATATTTGTTCATTGCCTGATAGATAAAAGTACAGTATAATATCGATATTTACAAAATCAATGAATGAAATTGATTTATAAATAAGTTTGACACTTAAATTCAAAGGAGGAAACATTATGCAGATATTTTTCATTGGATTAGCAGTTACAATTGTGGCATTTGCAGTGCTTGGATATAATCAGGATTTAAAAGCATGGAAACCAAATCCAAAGCAATGGATTAGTGTCATTGGTGTTGTTGTGATGGCCTTTTCATTTGTAAAGTCTGTGCCAACCGGACACACAGGAATTGTAACAATTTTTGGTAAGGTTCAGAATTATACATTAGATGCCGGTATTCATGTACTTGCACCGTGGAAAGAGGTAGTCAATATGGACAACCGAATTCAGAAGGTGACAGTGGACATGGGTGGCACAACATCAGATATGCAGGATGTCGATGTGACATTTACACTGAACTATCAGATTAGCAAGAAAAATGCTTCTGAAATCTATCGCACGATTGGTACAGAGTATGAAAATACGGTAATTTCGGCACAGATTACGAACACCGTTAAGGCAGTAATCGCAAAGTATGAGGCGACAAAATTAATTGAACAGAGAACAGAGGTTTCTAATACAACAAATACAGAACTTGAAAAGGTTCTTGCAAAGTATAATATTGAAGTTGTCGATACGGCGATTGAAAACATGGAATTCTCAGCGACATTTAATGACTCGATTGAGGCGAAAGTAGTTGCGCAGCAGCAGTTAGAGCAGGCAAAGACAGAGCAGGAAAAATTAAATCTTGAGACAGAAAATGCTGCAAAGAGAAAGATTACAGAGGCTCAGGGTATTGCAGATGCAAACAAGATTATCAATGACTCTATCACTCAGAACGTGCTCACACAGCAGATGATTGATAAGTGGAATGGTGAACTTCCAAAAGCAGTTGGAGAAAATACACCAATTTTTGATATTTCATCTATGATGAATGGAAACAATGCAGCCCAGGCGGGACAGTAATTATAACTCTACAAGGTATGAGTGGTTTTTCATTTCAAATTTCACATTCACTTTGTATAGAGTGAATCGTTCCGGTTACTAAATTTTACCAATACACAAAATAGGTCATATATGCTTACGGAGTAAACATATATGACCTATTCGTTATTATGCGAAACTCCAGCAGTTGCTCTGGCAGCAACTCTTCCGACTAAACATATATGACCTATTCGTTATTATGAGTACGAAGACAGAAGTGACCACTTTTTATTTTTAAAAGGTTTACAGTTTTTGTAAAATAAAGTATACTTAGAGAGATTGAGGGAAAAATTAAAAGACATTTGGTATCATTTACTGCAGTATATCTAGAATATAAAGACTCGAAGGTGATTCCAATACCGCAAAGGATGATTCTAAATGCTACCTAATAAAATAAATATACGGAGGACTATTTAAAATGGAAAAAATTAAAATGACTACTCCATTGGTTGAGATGGATGGAGATGAGATGACAAGAATCTTATGGAAGATGATTAAAGATGAGTTATTAAATCCATTTGTTGAACTCAACACAGAATATTATGATCTTGGATTAGAGCATAGAAACGAGACAGATGATCAGGTAACAGTAGATTCTGCAAATGCAACTAAGAAATATGGAGTAGCAGTTAAATGTGCAACAATCACACCAAATGCTGCAAGAATGACAGAGTACAACTTAAAACAGATGTGGAAAAGTCCAAATGGTACAATCAGAGCAATGCTTGACGGTACTGTTTTTAGAGCTCCAATCGTTGTTAAGGGTATTGAGCCATGTGTAAAGAACTGGAAGAAACCTATCACACTTGCAAGACATGCTTATGGTGATGTGTACAAGGCAACTGAGATGAAAATTCCTGGTGCTGGAAAAGCAGAATTAGTTTATACAGATGAGAATGGAAATGAGACAAGAGAGTTAATCCACAACTTTGCAGGTCCTGGTATCATTCAGGGACAGCACAACCTCTGTGATTCTATTGAAAGTTTTGCAAAGAGCTGTTTTGAGTATGCTTTAGCTACAAAACAGGACCTCTGGTTTGCAACAAAAGATACAATCTCTAAGAAATACGATCACACATTTAAAGATACATTTGCTGAGATTTTTGAAACAGAGTACAAGGAAAGATTCGAAAAAGCTGGTATTACATATTTCTATACATTAATTGATGATGCAGTAGCTCGTGTTATGAAAGCTGAAGGTGGATTTATCTGGGCTTGTAAGAACTATGACGGAGATGTTATGAGTGATATGGTATCTTCTGCATTTGGTTCACTTGCTATGATGACATCGGTACTTGTATCACCTCACGGATATTATGAGTATGAGGCAGCTCACGGAACAGTTCAGAGACATTATTACAAACACTTAAAGGGTGAAGAGACATCTACAAACTCTGTAGCTACTATCTTTGCATGGACAGGAGCTTTAAGAAAACGTGGTGAGTTAGATGGAAACAAAGAGTTGATGGAATTTGCTGATAACCTTGAGAAAGCTTGTCTTTCAACAATTGAGTCTGGCAAGATGACAAAGGACCTTGCTCTTATCACTTCAATTGAGAACCCAACTGTATTAAACAGCGAACAGTTTATTAAGGCAATCAGAGAGTCTTTAGAGACAATCTATAAATAAGAGGCAGATATATGGCAGACAGAGAGATACATTCGGGACAGATTTACAGACATTTTAAAAATAAACTGTATCAGATTCTTGCAGTGGCAAATCACTCTGAAACAGGGGAAAAACTGGTTATTTATCAGCAGCTTTATGGGAAGTTTGAAGTATATGCAAGACCGCTTGAGATGTTTTTAAGTCCGGTAGACAAGGCAAAATATCCGCAAGTAGAGCAGTATTACAGATTTGAACTGGTTGACAGGGATAATCTTGGACAGACGGATACCATTTTGGCAAAGACAGATGGCTGCAATGTGCCATCTGTAAGTCAGGAAATATCATCGGAAACGAATGGTTCAGGTGCACAAGATAAATTGGAATCTGAGAGTATAGAAACTGTAGGTCAGCAGGAATCAAAGAGTGAAGGATTGCAAAGTGAGCAAAACGCTGAGATAGAGACAGAGGCGGGAGAATACGCCGGAGTCAATCCAAATCTGATAAAATTTCTGGATGCAGATACTTATGAAGAGAAGAGAGGAATCTTGATTCGTATGAGAGATGAACTTGACGACAAGCTTATAGATGATATTGCGGCCTCGATGGATGTGATGGTAGAAAAAGGGGACATTGATTCGAGATTTGTGAGTTTGCTCAGTTGTATCGATACATTGGCTAAATATGAAATCAATCGATTTCGATAGAAATAATAAAGGTAGATGATTGCAAAGTCATCTACCTTTTTTTGAACGCAGATAAGCAAGTAGCGAAACGGATTGCGAATGTCCGCTTTTGCTTTACGTTATTTGTTATTTACGATGTTGTCCAGAATAAGGGATGAATGACTAGGTCAGAACATTCCGTCTGGTTGATATTTATCATTCGGAATCTTCGGAGTTTTCCGGATGAAATTTACCTGATTTTAACAGGAAATACATAAGTGCAAGCATCAGTCCAAATGCAATAAATAAACCAAAATCAGTCCAGATAAAAGTAAATTTTGGCATATTTGGTGCAGAAAATACAGTTAACTTATCTCCGGTTTTCATAAAGCTGCGATAGAATTTACTAAGACTTTCAGATTTTATGTAACTCTTTCCGTCAACCTGATACTCAATTTTAATAATATGGGTATTTTTTCTGCCTCGTCTTGTCTCAGTAACTGTTCCTTTTGATTTCGTAAAAATTGTCAAAATCAATATAGGTATGAGAATACAAACAATCAATGCAGGTAATACCCAGCGAAACCCTTTTGGTATTTTATTTTCTTTCATTATTTAATAATTGTTCCAATCTTTCCGCGAACACCTGCTTTTGCTTTCTCAACATTTGTGATAACAGCAGTTCTGTTATTTCCTGCTTCTACGAAATTTAAGCAGGCATCAATCTTAGGAAGAGTAGTCAGGGCATCAAGACTTCCATTTTCAATCAGTGCATTTGCCTCTGAGACAGAAATCTCTTTTAACTCCTTATCGTTGCCGTCCTCATCTTTAATTGTCACATAGTCACTCGATGTGAGAATCAATAACTCATCTGCATCAATCATATCTGCAAGTTTGGCAGCAGTGTAATCTTTTTCAATAATAGCGCTGGCACCTTTTAAGGTTCCTCTCTGGTCAAGGACAGGAATACCGCCGCCACCTGCTGCAATGACGAGCTGATTTGCAGCGATTAAAGCCTTAATCGCGTCAATCTCATAGATGTCAACCGGCTGAGGAGAGGCAATGATTCTTCGGTAGCCTTTTCCTTCTTCAGTCTCTTCATATTCTACATAATTTCCCTTGTGTTCTTCGATGTCAGCCTCTTCCTTCGTCATATATCTTCCAATTATCTTTGAAGGTTTGTGAAATGCTTTGTCAAACGGGTCAACACGAACCTGTGTAATGATTGTAGAAACAGGTTTGTAAATTCCACGGTTTAGTAATTCGGTACGGATTGCGTTCTGCAAATCGAATCCGATGTATCCCTGACTCATGGCATTACATACAGACATAGGCGCTACGGTATATTTTGAATCCAGTCTTGCAAACTCTGTCATAGCGGTCTGAATCATTCCAACCTGTGGACCATTACTGTGAGTGATGACAACTTCATATTTTTCTTCTACTAAATCAGCAATTGCTTTTGCTGCCTTTTTTACATTTTCCTGCTGCTTTGGAAAAGTAGTGCCAAAACAATTTCTTCCAAGTGCAACGACAATTTTCTTGTTTTCCATAATCTAGTCTCCAATCTAAAGCGTTTTCTATGCAATTTTTTGTGCAATTTTCTATGTAACTATCCAAAAATCATTATCTGTCACGCTTTGAACAGATAAAAATAATTATCTATTATTATAAAATATTCTGAATCAAAATACAAGTTTTGATAAAAGAAATGAAAAAAATATGATAAAATAGATTTCTACCACCTGATGCAGAGTGTGAGTTAAGGTGTATACTAGGAGGCGAGTGAAATGTATAACATATTAATTTGTGATGATGACAAAGATATTGTAAATGCTCTGAATATTTATCTGGCAGATACAAATTATCAGATTTTTGAAGCTTATAATGGCAAAGAGGCACTTGATGTAATTGGAAAACAGGAGATTCATCTCATTCTTATGGATATTATGATGCCTGTTATGGACGGAATTACAGCAATGACAAAAATTCGAAAGATTAGCAATGTCCCAGTGATTTTGCTCACGGCAAAAAGTGAAGATACGGATAAAATTTTAGGTTTAAATGTTGGGGCAGATGATTATATTACAAAACCATTTAATCCTGTTGAGGTGGCGGCACGAGTAAAATCTCAGTTAAGAAGATATATGCAGCTTGGAGGAGGTCATGTGAACAAAGATATAATTATGATTGGTGGTATCGAACTCAATGATGCTGCAAAGAATGTAAGTGTAGATGGGGAAACGGTTTCTCTGACACCAAAGGAGTTTGAAATTTTAAAATTTCTTATGAATCACCCAGACAGAGTGATTTCCCCAACAGAGTTGTATGAAAAGATATGGAAGGAATCGGCATTTGGAAGTGACGCAAATACGGTTGCAGTACATATCAGACATTTGCGTGAAAAGATTGAAATTAATCCTGCAGAGCCGAGATACCTAAAAGTTATTTTTGGACAGGGATACATATTTAGTGGAGGAAAGCTGTCGTGAAACATATCTTTCGTACAATATTGGGCAAGATTTTTCTATTTCTTGTCACAGCAGGATTTCTGACTATCACAGTTGTCAGTATTGTGGGCACTTATATGATGTTAGATTGCGATATTTATCGATATACTCTGGAGAAAAAATTGGATAACTATGCAGAAAAAGCCTATTTTTTGAGACTATACCACTTAGATACGGAAGCAATTGATACGGCGGTCACACTCACAAAAATAGCATATCGTATCCGATATGTGATAATTCCAACAGGGCTTTTGTGTGGAATGATTTCTGTGATTTGTTTTGTGATACTGATGAGAGTTGCCGGTAGAAGAAGGGGGAGAGATGACTTGGTGGTTGGACCATTTTATCGGATTCCCTTAGAGATTGTCGCAATATTTTTTATTGTGCCAAATTATTGGTTCTACAGAGTTGTGAATAAGACGGTATCCGATGTGGTAATTCTTCTCGGTTTGGCTGCCATTTTTCTCGCAGTGTGTTCGTTTTTGATTTTTAGTTATATGGCAGCAGTCCGCATCAAAGGACATACATTATTAAAAAATACACTCCTATATCGAAACATCTGGTTATCAAATCCTGTCTTGAAAAGTATTATATCTTTTCCAGAGGAACTGATTTCATATTTTCCTAAGATATGGCGGAAATTTGCAGTGATTCTGGCAGTGGTTATATTTGAATTTATACTTGCATTTGTTTCATTTTCGTGGAAAATACAGATATGGGTAATCCTTCATGTCATATGCCTGATTTTGGGTTGTAAAATGGTAATTGGTTTTTATAAATTAAAAAAAGCAGGGGAAGAACTTGTAAATGGCAATTCAGACTACAAGGTTGACTTAAACAATATGTTGCCTGAATTCAAAACATGTGGTGAAAATTTAAACCATATTTCAGAGGGGATTTCGATTGCAGTGGATGAGAAGACAAGAAGTGAACGAATGAAAACGGAACTGATTACCAATGTATCACATGATATAAAAACTCCACTGACGTCTATTATCAATTATGCAGATTTGATTGTAAAAGAGAGCAGTGACAATGAAAATATCGTACAGTATGCAGAGGTTCTGGCAAGACAGTCGAATAAGCTAAAGAGACTGATAGAGGATTTGGTAGAGGCATCTAAAGCCGCAACAGGAAATCTTTCTGTATCCATGATAAAATGTAAGGCGAATGTTTTCCTGACACAGACAGCAGGAGAATATGAGGATAGATTAGCGAGGTCGAATCTGAGTCTGATTTTAAAAGGAACGGATATTCAGGCAGAGATTATGGCAGATGGAAGAAGAATGTTGCGAGTATTTGATAATCTGATGAATAACATCTGTAAATATGCGATGAGTGAAACGCGAGTTTATCTGATTCTTGAAGAGCAGGAGGATTGGGTATGTTTTACCTTTAAAAATATATCGAGGACAGAACTGGATTTAAAACCGGAAGAGCTCATGGAGCGTTTTGTGAGAGGTGATAAGTCAAGGCACACGGATGGAAATGGACTTGGACTAGCTATTGCAAAGAGCCTTACAGAACTTCAGAATGGAACGCTGACGCTTGATATTGATGGAGATTTGTTTAAGGTTATTTTAAAATTTCCAAGTATGAATTGACATTTCCTGCATAATTGTATACAATTATACGAAAATACAAGAGTACCATATCTGGAAAGGATAAATATGGCAATCGCCATACAGGTAAAAAGAATGGACAACAGACCAGTTGTAAGTAACAATAAGACAAATTTATTGGAATTAGAGGAGCATATCTATCATTTGGTAGATGTTGATAAGCCAAACGTTTATCATAATTTATTTCCATATGAAGAAGTTCCAAAGATTGCATTTAATGATAGAATTGTGCCACACAATATGCCAGAGAATATCTGGATTACAGACACAACATTTAGAGACGGACAGCAGTCGAGAGCTCCATATTCTACAGAGCAGATTGTAAGAATCTTTGATTATTTGAATAAACTTGGTGGACCAAACGGAATTATTCGTCAGAGTGAATTTTTTTTATATAGTAAGAAGGACAGAGATGCTGTTTATAAATGTATGGAGCGAGGTTACAAGTTTCCAGAGGTGACAAGTTGGATTCGTGCGAGCAAGAAAGATTTTGAACTGGTTAAAG
>ONXS01000009.1 GCA_900321855.1 uncultured Eubacteriales bacterium
GGCATAATAACGGGAACTCCGGGCGGACAGGGACACGAGCTGTCGGCGGATATTCTTCCGACGGCTTCGTCAAGACCGACCGTCTCCGTATCGCCGAGCATGGCCTCTCTCGGGCTCATAACGTACTGCGGCAATCCCGGTCTGACGGGACTATCGGCTGTTTCGCTGCCGTGAAGCGAGAGGATAAGACTTTCAAGTCTTTCAAAGTCCCTTTCGCTGTTGAAGGGCGTGCAGATCATCACGGCGTTCCTGCCGTCGCAGAATTCCGGCTCTATGCCGAAGCCGTGGAAAAGCTCTGTCTGCTTATCTTCTGCAATTACCTTGTCCATAAATCCATACTCATATAATTTGTCTGCGGTCATTTTCATTGCATCACACGCCTCCGCCCCGCGGCTCGCATCTTTCCAAAGGATAGAGGCAAATCCCTCTGGAGAAAGAATGGCAAAGACTGCATTTTCAAGCATCCATATTTTATCAGCTACAGACAGTGCAAGTGCTCCTCCACTGTTCCCCTCTCCAATGATAATCGCAATTGTTGGAACTTTTAGACCAGACATCACTGCCATACTCTCTGCAATGGCATTTGCCTGTCCATGCATCTCCGCCTCTTTTCCAGGATAAGCTCCCGGCGTATCAATCAGTGTAATGACTGGTCTGCGAAATTTTTCTGCCTGTCTCATCAGACGAATACCTTTGCGATACCCTTCCGGAGATGTCATTCCAAAATTGTACCTGATATTTTCCTCTGTATTATTTCCTTTTCTCTGCGCAATGACTGTTACCGGAATACCGGCAAGTTTCCCAATTCCGCCGAGAATACTCTCGTCATCCGCCGATAACCTGTCCCCCTTCAGTTCTATAAAATCATCAAACAATTCTTTGATATACGCATCTGCATGGGGACGCTC
This sequence comes from uncultured Eubacteriales bacterium, assembly GCA_900321855.1. Taxonomy (GTDB): domain Bacteria; phylum Bacillota; class Clostridia; order Lachnospirales; family Lachnospiraceae; genus Bovifimicola. The sequence continues at coordinate 909 of ONXS01000009.1, forward strand.
TGTATCTCTGGCTTTTATTACTTTTTCATAATCACTGTTCATTTTTTCCATAGCGTTTTTCCTTTCTTTCAGGTAATGCCCCTTCGCTCTGCGGCAGGTCGAGAAAAACACATTTTAGTACGAATTTCGTTCATGGTATTTTCCTCTTCTATGTAATACCCTTCGCTCTGCGGCAGGTGTGAAAACACATTTTAGTACAAATTTCGTTCATGGTATTTTCCTCTTCTATGTAATACCCTTCGCTCTGCGGCAGGTGTGAAAACACATTTTAGTACGAATTTCGTTCATGGTATTTTCCTCTCCTATGTAATACCCTTCGCTCTGCGGCAGGTGTGAAAACACATTTTAGTACGAATTTCGTTCATAGTGTTTTTCCTCATATCCATGTAGTTGCAAAAGTCTGGTCAGAACTTCTCTCATCTCGTGCCTTGTCACTACCATATCAAGAATTCCCGACTTTAATAAAAATTCAGAGTGCTGAAATCCCTCTGGCAATTTTTCACCAATTGTCTGTTCAATCACTCTTGGTCCCGCAAAACAGATTAGCGCATCTGGTTCTGCTATCAAAATATCTCCGAGAGCTGCAAAACTTGCACTCACACCCCCCGTTGTCGGATTGGTGTAACATGAGATGTAAAGTCCTCCATTTCTCTGAAATTTCTCAATGGCAGCAGTTGTCTTTGCCATCTGCATCAGTGAAAACATTCCCTCCTGCATCCTCGCTCCGCCACTTGCACTAAATATGATAAGTGGAAGATTCTGTCTTTCACAAAATTCTGTAATAGCAGTAATTCGCTCTCCCACAACCGTTCCCATACTTCCCATCATATAATTTGCATCAAGAACTCCCACGCCACAGGTGATGTGGTTGATTTTCATAATTCCTGTCAGAACTGCCTCTTCGCGGTTAGATGTCTTTTTTGCATCCTCTAATTTTTCCTCATAATCAGGAAAATCAATCGGATTCACACTCTGCAATCCACGCAAATGTTCCTTAAACGATTTCTCATCTGCAATCATTCGTATTCTCTCTGTCGGAGTCATCCGAAAGTAATCGTTGCAGTCTGGACAAACATAATAATTTCTCTGCAATGTAGCTTTCTTAAATTTCCCATGACATTTTTTACATTCTATTATCTCATCTGAGTTTCTATTTCTTCTCGCAGATACGATTTTATTTAATTTTTTTCTCCTGTATCTGAAAATATCCGAAAATTCCATCACTTTTTCCTTCCTGTCAACCTCACTGTCTAACACATAAAATCAAAATCATTTTTGATTTTCTTAAAAATTTGTATCATAAATGTGAGATTTTTCTTTAGGATTGCTCAACTGCAATCAATTTTACAATTTCCTGATTATTTCTTTCATAAAATGAAGTGTCATATTTTCCGTTAATAAATTCACGGTTGTAGGTCAGATACAACATATATTCTGCATTTGTCTTCACTCCCTCAATCACTAATTCCTTGAGTGCGCGCCGCATGCGTTTGATTGCCTCTAATCTCGTATTTCCAGTGACAATAATTTTTGCAATCATAGAGTCGTACACCGGACTCACCTTACATCCAGTGTAAAGATAACTCTCAACTCTGACGCCAAATCCGGCTGGAAAATGAAGGAATTTTACAGTTCCCGGTGTCTGCGCATTGATTCTGCACTCAATGGCATGTCCCTTCCTCTCAATATCTTCCTGTGTATATGTCAGTTTCATGCCGCTCGCAATCTTAATCTGCTCTTTGACAATATCGATACCGGTCACCATTTCTGTCACCGGATGCTCTACCTGAACTCTTGTGTTCATCTCTATAAAATAAAAATGGTTGTCATCATCTAGGACAAATTCCACTGTTCCCGCATTTGTATAACCACACGCCTTTGCTGCAAGAATCGCCTGCTCTCCCATCTCTTTTCGGAGTTCTTCCGTCAGCGCCCATGCAGGGGTTTCTTCCAAAAGTTTTTGATTGTTTTTCTGAATAGAACAATCTCTCTCTCCAAGATAAATGATATTTCCATACTCATCTGCAAGAATTTGAAATTCAATGTGATGCGGATTTAAAATGAGTTTCTCAATATACATATCTCCATTTCCAAACGCCGCGAGTGTCTCTGCCTTTGCCGAGTTGTATGCCTCTTTTACTTCGTCCTTTGAAAATGCTCTCCTCATTCCTTTGCCTCCACCACCCGCTGACGCTTTGATGAGAACTGGAAATCCGAGTCTTTCGGCGACAATTTCTGCCTCTTCCGGCGAATTTACCAGTCCGTCACTTCCTGGAACCACATTGACATGATTTTTTATCATCAATTCTCTTGCATTTTGCTTATTTCCCATTCCAGAAATAATCTCATGGGAAGGACCAATAAATTTGATTTCATTTTCTTCGCATTTTCTTGCAAAATCTGCATTTTCGGATAAAAATCCATATCCCGTGTGAATCGCATCACAATCTGTTAGTTTTGCTGCCTCTAAAATCCTGTCCTGATTCAGATAGCTCTCTGTGGACTTTGCAGGTCCAATGCACACCGCCTTTGTCGCAGTGATGACAGGAAGAGAATCTCTGTCTTCTGTGGAATATACAACCACCGTCTCAATTCCCATTTCTTCACAGCACCGGATAATTCTAAGTGCAATTTCTCCACGATTTGCGATTAAAATTCGTTTAAACATCTTCTCCTCCCAATCTCAGGTTTTATCAAATCTGAATCATGTCTTTCCTTTTTCATAAATGATAACGTTTCGTTATTTATAACAGAGAATCGTCTGGTCAAACTCAACCATCTCTCCATCTTGTGCAAGAATCTTTGTGACCTCGCCATCCTCCGTGGCACGAATTTCATTCATCATCTTCATTGCCTCAATAATGCCAATCACATCGCCCTTTTTAAACGGCTGCCCAATCATGACAAATGGTTTTTCCTCCGGTGACGCTGCCCGATAAAAAGTACCGACAATCGGAGATTTTATCTGTTTGTCATCTGTGTCCAAATCTACTCCTTTGGACTCTTGTGTTTCCGTCATTTTGTCCTGCGCTGTCATATTCTCTGTGTGTGCATTTCCTGTACCAGAATTGACTGTGTTAACATTCTCAATAGCAGAACTTCCTATACCAAAATTGACTGCACCTGTATTCGGAATATTCCAATTTGGCACTCCTGCATTTTGCATGGCACCTCTAAGATTGCTCTCATTCTTACTCAGATACAGATGAAAGTTCCCCTCATTGATTGACATCTCACGAATGCTGGAATTTTCAAACCGGTCAATGAGATGATTGATTTCTGAAGTATTCATATTCTGAAACCTCCATATAAATTAGTTTGCATTTGCATCAATATAATCCACGATGTCCTTTACTGTCACAAATTTTGCCAAATCCTCATCTGCAATCGATAAGTTAAAAGCCTCCTCCAGAGCCATATTAAGTTCAACTGCATCTAAAGAATCAAGTCCTAAGTCCTCCTTTAAATTTGCCTCTAACTTTACATCCTCTGCATTTACATTTGCTGTTTCTACGATAACTTCTTTTACTTTTTCAAAATTCATTTTTTTATTCTCCTTTTGTTTTTAATATTTTAACTAAATTTCTTTAATTAAATTTATTTAGATATTAGAACAAGTATTGTCATTTGTCAAGCAAAAAAAATAGGGTCAGACCCCGTAGAGGCATCTAACTGCAGTTAGATGCCTCTACGGGGTCTGACCCTATTTTGTTAAAACTCCATGCGATATATTATAAATTTCGTCACATAATGTCTGAATATCTTCATTGTTATGGCTGACTAACAAGACCGTCTTTCCCTCTTTCCCTCTTTTTTCAATCTAAGCAGAATATCTCTCATTTCTTCCACGCCCTCGTTGTCCAATCCATTCATCGGTTCATCCAGAAAATAAATATCCGGTTTCTCCATCATTGCCTGCGCAAGTCCCAACCGCTGCCTCATACCAAGACTATATTTTCTGACCAGCTTGTGTTCCGCTCCCTTCAATCCGACAATCTCAAGTGTCTCCATCACTTCTTGTTTTCCAATCCTTTTTCGCAGACCAGCCAAGATTTTCAAGTTGCGATAACCACTATAATATGGAATAAATCCCGGCGTCTCTATGATTATCCCCACATTTTGCGGAAAATCTACATCCTTGCCTATCTTCATCCCCTCCACGAAGATTTCGCCTGATGTCGGTTTCACAAATCCACAGATACATTTCATAAGCATAGTCTTTCCCGAACCGTTTCTCCCCACCAGTCCATAGATTTTTCCGTATTCCAGATTCATATTGACGTGTTGCAATATCGCATCCTTTTTGATGAGCAGCCCCACATCTTTTACCTGAACTGCATAACTCTTCTCCATCTTGTTCTACCTCCACTCTGTTTTATACTTATTCCATTTACCAGAAATCTGTATCAATCAATTTTTCACTTCCAGATTCCAGTACATACCTTACATTTCAGTTAGTTATAACTAATGGGGTCTGACCCCCATTAGGTCCCATTAATCCTCCATATCTGTGACTTTTGAAAAATCGTAATCTTGAATGGTATTGATTGAAATCAATGTTAGAAACATGATAATGATTCCAAAATATAGATATGAAAAACGAATATCTAAAATCTGCTTGTTCAAATATTTGTCAAAATGTACCCAGCATGTCGTATTTGCAGTTGGAAAAAACCACTTGATTTTGCTACCGGTGAAGGAGAGTGCCGTTCCAATGCAGAGAATTCCGCAGTTGATGACGATACTGAGTACCCTCTTTCCAAATGTAAATCCCGCCAGCATAACCATAGCTATCATCAGTAAATTCAAAAACATCAGACTGCCTGTATAGAGCAATGTTTTCATTGGTGAGAGATTATTATACAAGCGGTTTGTGAGCAAATGTGCCATCAGTGAGCCTGACCTCTCCGGAAATATATACACATATTTTGTCACCACATCACTCCATTTGTCTGTTGTGTGTGAAAATGGAAGTGCAAACAAGACGCTGAATACAAAAATAGAAAGAAGGTAGGTGAGTTCTGCCCAGATAATAAAAAGCATCTGTCCAAAAATCCAGTTTTTCTTACCTGTACGACAAATGTAGAACATCGTGTTTCCATCTGTCTTTGGAAAGTCTCCGAGTAGTGTGATAAATATGATTGGAAGAAATAATAACAACAGTTCTGAGTTTCCTATTGCCATAAATGGCTCAAAAATGTTGCATTTCATTCCCATATCGATTGATGCCTGTTTCATCTCCAAAATGATATAATCATAGATATAAATCATCATACAGAATAAAATAATCATTCTCGGATTACAAATCCACTTCGTATACTCTGTCTTTGCAATATTAAAAATTTTTGAAAATGATAATCTGATTTTATTCTCCACAGTCACACCTCCTATTCAATATTAGGTAATAACAGATAAATCCCATCACAGCAACGACAAGCCAGAACAACAATATTTTGTGCTGAATATCTTTTTCGTAGAGGAACAGCCATGTCGGACTGACCGGATTTACAATTTGTGCTGTATGATTTGCAACCAGTTCTGGCTTTTCCAGCATATTTTTCACCAGATAATTTGCCATAAACGGAACACAGAGTACCAAATATTTATTTCGCATCATTCCAGAAAAAATAAATGTGATCAACACACTCGTCATTCCATAGAAAAACATCTCAAACAACCGTTTTGTAACCATTATTCCTGTGAGAATATTACCTGCGAGCATATCTCCCGTGAATGTATCGCCCGAAAGTGAATCTCCGGCAAATATCGAATTTCCCGCACTCGCTGACGGAAGTACACATTTTAAGACCACTGCAAAAAGTATGTATCCAAAAAGCATGACAAGACCGCCCACAAACATTGCCGCAATTTCCTTTGCAAGCACATAATTTTTCTTTCCAGTGCGATAAATTTCAAATCGAATGTTATTGTTTTTCTTTGCTGTACACAAGAGAACTACAAATGGAGCTGACGCCAAAATAGATGCAAACATCCACAGATAACTCTGCGAACCCTGCAAAAAAATACTTTGAAAAGAAATGTTATACATTTCTATTTTCATTTGCCTCTCCGCTTTTCCAAGCATCATAAGCTGCACTAAATTGTAGGACTTGTCCGTCTCTGCGTCTGTAAAAATTGTTCCCGAAATGTGAATTATAGCTGTCGCTAAAACGACCATTCCAAATGTATAATTTGTGAGCATTTTCTTTATTTCCTGATAAATTGCATAAATCATTTTCATCATATTTCCCACTCTTCTCTCTTCTCAAGGCTGCTCTGTCAGATATTTTTCTACATCGGATTTCTTTATCACAATCACAGGACGAACCCCCAGACTATTTTTATCATCATTCAATCTTCCTTCCAAATCTGGCTCAGTATTGATATTCGCTCCGAAATCAGAAATGAAAACCATCGAACTATATTCTGTATTCTGAATCGGGGTTCTTGTCCAATATCCTCTCACAAAATCAGTTGTGCAGGATTCCAATTCTGTGGAACTCTCCCGAAATCTGTCTCGCGCATAATCCGAACTTTCACATTTAAAAAACGGACTACTATCATACACAAGAATTTTCTCATCATTTCCCTTCATTTTATATGGACAGTCATATGCCAGTAAGGACAAATCATAAGCATCTCTGATTGCTACTTTATCCTCCGTTATGTCCACTAAATAAGAATCCTTCTCCTTCATCGGATATCCAAAATCGCTCGAATAATTTTCATACTGTGCACTCAGAATACTCTGCTTTTCCTCATCACGAAATGCACAATTATAAAAATCCTGATTTAACCACTCACGCAAATCAGACTGCGACCATGTGACAGAACCTGCATTGCCTTCGATGTTATGTTGATTTTTGTCTGCATTATCACTTTGAATATCATTTTGATTCGTACTTTGCACATCATTTGGCTTAACACTGTCAAATTCTCTAGAATCAAGAATCTTATCTGACCACAAAATCACCGTTTCTCCATCATCTGCAATCACTCTCCAGATAATATCCTCCACCTTGTAATAATCATAAGTATCTTCACGATTCTTACATCTGTAGACGTCAAAATCCTTACCTGTTGCATATCCCTCATCATCATAATTTAGATTTACAATCTCATCTGTCTGTTCTTTGTTTTTCATTCGGCTCTGCGGATAAGTTCCTATTGTTACATAAGTATAGTGTAAATGGTCACTTGCAGAATTTGGTTTACTTAGAAAATATGGTGTATAATCTGCCTGTTCCTGTTTCTCTGTCCTTTTTTTATCTTCGCCATTTTTGCTGTGATTTTTATCTGGAGTACAACTAGCCAAAAATAATGTAAAACCAATCACCAAAGACAGCAGTAAATACGATTTCAAATGCCACTCTCTATCTTTTTTCTTCTCTGTTCTAATCATGTCTGACATATGTCTCTATCCCTCCTGTCAATGCATTTACATAAAATTCTGTAATCATTTTATCCTGTTCATTAATACAGCGAAAACACCAGCATGCAGTCGCATCTTCCTGATCTTGAATCATATAGTCCTTCCACAAATTCAAATATCCAAGTTCCACACTCTGAACCTCATATGTCGAGTTATCACCTAGATTTTCTTCTAGCAAATCAATCGCCTTTGCCAGAGGAAGTATCTTAGAAGATTCATTTAACTTTTCATAATTTAAAAGTTTTGTCATCCCGTCATACATATCGATTGAATTTTTCTCCACCTGATAGGCATCGTTCATGTCATAATTCATATTCATAACAGGAATACTAGCGCCGTTATCTACAGACTGACATAACAAACCACCAATTTCTCTTCTTATCTTATAGCGAAAGGTATAAACGCCATCTTTTAACTCATACACCTTCACATACGCAACTTTTAATTTCACATCTTCATTTTCACCATCCAATGTGAGTAACTCATCCAGATACTTCTCTGTAAATTCAATTCCTTCCTTTACGGATAACTCGCCATCCAAAAGTTTCCACTTATCCTCAAGTTTGCTCTCATCTCCGTATACATAATATTCTGCCACTAAGTCACATACAAACCTCGGCTGCGTGCGCATCGTATTGCCATCCTCATCACTCATCCTTTTCTCATATGCCAACTCATAACACTTTCCTCTCACATACGCCACCGTATCAAAGGACGGATGCGTAATCTCTGCATATTCCATTTTTTCCTCAGTCTGATTCATATAAGCCAACCACTCAGGCTCCCTCTTCTCATTTTCCTCATCATCCTCAAAAAATTCTTGAAAAGATTTATACTTCCCCTTATTCGCTATATTAAAATATCCAGACTCCATATCTGCCTTGTCAAGTTCAGACCACTTTTTACCTAACATTCTTTCTATAAATGAAATCTCTTCTTTTAGCATCTCTTTTTCATTATCAATATCCTTGTAACAGCCTCTGTCATACGCTCGTAAATCAAAGACACTATCCACATCCGGACAATATGGCGTAATGTCATCGAACTTTAATTTTTTACTCGTCTTCTTTGCGTTCTCCAAATCCTTCTTGGCATTTTTGCTCACCTCGGAAATACTCCTCACATCCGAACTTTGCTCTATACGCTCCTTTCCAGATTTTATTTTTCCCTGCCTCTGCTCCGAATTTCTATAAAAATAGAAAATTCCAATTCCTAACACCAGTATCAATAGAATACAATACAACAAATTTCTTTTCATAATCTTCCTCTCTTGGGGTCACCTCTCTTGGGGTCAGACCCCATAGTTCTCTCTAACCTAGATTTTACAGGTCCTATTCTTTTCATTTATTTGTTACATATATCATATCACTGTCTTGATTAAGAAAATATGAGGGAAGGGATTAAGAATTGATGAAGATTTACACTTGATTGCCAAAAATTAACTACTTTCTTTCTAGCCAGAGTATCTAGTATACGTTTTTATATCTCCAGTTCTCGCATTTACATAAAATTCTGTTAGCGCATTGTCCTGTTCATTCACACAGTTAAAATACCAACATACCGTAGCATTTCCTTCTTCCTGTGTCATACTGTCAACATAGGTGTTCAAATATCCTAACTCTACCCCATATACACAATAGTTCGAATTATCACCCAGACTTTTTTCTAATAATTCGATTGCTTTTCCCAACGGAAGAATCGCATCTGTCTGATTCGTCTTTGTATATCGAAATATTTTTGTAGGTCCCTGATACATATCAATAGTGTCTGTTTCTACCTGATAAGCATCTATCATGTCATAATTTAAACTTGGCGAAGATACGCTTGAGCCGGCATCTAAAGTCTGACACAAAACCTCATCAATACTTCTTCTCATTTTGTACCGAAATGCAAAAACGGTATCAGAAATTTGATACACTTCCACATAAGCTACCTTTAGTTTTACATCCTCACTTTCCCCGTCAAGTTCCAATAAATTCTCCAAATATTCCTCAGCAAATTGTACTCCATCTTTTACAGATATTTCTCCATCTGAAATTTTCCATGTCTTGTCCAACTCCCCCTGATTTCCATACACATAATATTCTGCGACTTTCTCACATACAAATCTCGGCTGAGTAAGCATGGTCAGTCCATCTTGTTCCTTCATCCTGTTTTCGTAATTTAATTCATAGCATTTTCCGCGATTAAATACCACCGATTTAAATAAAGGATTTACAATTTCTGCATATTGCAAATGTTTTTCATCTTGCTCCAAATATGCCAGCCACTGAGGCTCTCTGTTCTCGTTCTCTTTATCATCCGACATAAATTCCAAAAAATCTTTATACTTGCCTTGCTTTATCAACTCATCATATCCCGATTGAAAATGTAAAAAATTCAGTTCTGTCATTTTTGCTCCCAGTAACTTTTCAATAAATGGAATTTGCACAGACAGCATATCCTTTTCACTTTTTATTTCCTTATAGTAATCTGGAAGGGAATAATGGATGTCCGATACGGTTTTCACATCCGGACAATACGGGATAATGTCTTCAAACTTTAACTTGTTACTGCGTTTTTTACAATTATCTAAATCTTGCATTACACATTTATGAACTTCTGTAAGATTTAATACTTCGTTACTATTATCATATTTTATTTCATTTGTACTCTTCCCGGAATATATATTTAAACAATAGATTCCCACACCTACCAAAAATACAAAAAAAATATATATAATAGTTCTTTTCATTCAATTTCTCCTTTCCACAATCATTACAAAAGCACTATGTTTGCTTAAAATACTATTATGTTGATGTAATTTAAGCAAACATGTGCCTAAAAACTATACTTTCTATATATCAGTATAGACTATTACTAATATTTCACACATCCACGTGTATAATATGCTCCGAGTCCCGCTGATGCACATTTGTACTGTTCACTATCAAGAACACCTGACCTACTAACTGCATGATATGAATACACAGATGATATATTTGAACTTCTAAATGTATATGTTCTGTTCATATCCGTTGTAACATCTCTCATATTAATATTCCATCCTGAAACTGTAACTTGTGCATTGGTTCCCGAAATATATGTCGCTTGAACATAATGGGTTGACACATTGTTATATGGTATTTTTATTACATCTGTTGCATGCGCCGCACCAGGACCAGTATAATAAGTATTCCAATTTGACTGTACTGCCCATGCATTTCCTACCATCATACTGCACATTAAACTTACTGTTGTTAACATTACTAATATTTTTTTCCTCATTCTCTTTCTCCTCTTACTGTTTTTTCAAATAAGCAAGGTATCTGTAACATTGCTGTTAATATCACTCCTTCTGCAATACATAATGCATTTTTACCCATACGAATAGATATCAAAATCACATATATTACAGTAAAAAATATGAGCATACAAATTGTTACAATTTTATATTTTTTCATCTCATAATTCTCCAAGCGACGATTTTTAGAATCAATAGGACTTAGTATAATGAGTGATATAATAGAAAATATCAAAATAAGATTAAAAGGTATGTTAAATTTGATATACGAAATTATATAAACACTCGCAAATAATATACCACATGAAATAATGAGACAAAGCCATGCATATTTTAAGTGAAATCCACCACAAAATTTTCTCAAACACATAAATGGAATAATAATCAAAATGCTTTCAATCAAGTGTCCCATTATACTTCCAATGATTATAATAATTATTACTGGTAGTATTGAGATAAACAAACTATAACCTGCATACTCATACAATTCTCTGTCTTCCTCTGATACTGTACCTTTGCTTATTAGCCAATTTACAAGTTTTCTTACAATCTTCATTATTAATGTTTCTTTCTAAAACGCTCTAATGATTCAGGTGCTTTAGGCTGATGAATAACTATACACGATGTTGAATTTGCTTCTACTCTAAGCATTTTATCCAAAACTTTGGTAATCATATGAGCTGTCTTTTTAGATATATTTTTTTCTTTCATCTGTATCCTCCCTCCTTATATATAATCATTGGGTACTACTCCACTATATTAACATGTTCATTGATTTTTTCTACAGTCCAAGCACGAAAAGCAAAAAAGCCGTCATTTTTGGTTGATTGTTTTCTTTTTTTTCGTCAATTTTATAGTATAATGATTCTATCAACTTGTTAGGGAGGAATTATGCGTATTATTATTTGTGATGACGAACCAGAGATTACTGAACAATTATATTCAATCTTACTTGATTTCTTTCAAATGAACTCTTTAAAAACCCCTGAAATCATTACTTATGAGTGTGGTGAAGATTTATTGTCTGACACCACACCTATAGATTTTGTATTCTTGGACATTGAAATGTCAGGAGTAAATGGAATCTATGTTGGCAATGAATTAAAAAGAAGAAACAAAGATATCATTATCTTTATCGTAACATCATATTCTGAGTATTTAGATGATGCTATGAAATTTCATGTGTTTCGTTATCTTTCAAAGCCTCTAGATTCCGTTCGAATTCACAGAAATCTAAAGGATGCTTTATTGGTATACAATGAAACAATACATTCCGTTCTTATTGAAACAAAAACAGAATCCTTCACTGTATCTGCTTCTGATATCATATATGTAGAAGTGATGAAACATAAGGTTACAATACATACAATAAATGGAGATTTTATTTCAACAAAAACTATGAATTATTGGAAACAAGTGTTAAACTATCCATCATTTTTCACATCACACAAAAGTTTTCATATTAATATGAAATATGTTACCAGTTTTGATCACTCCGTGATTCATTTATATAACAATCATTTCACAGCATATTTAACACGAAGAAATTATTCTAATTTTAAAGATACTTATTTATTATATTTAGAAAGCATGAGGTAATTTATAATGTCTGCTAACTTATTATATCTATTCACTTATCTGATTGAGGCAGTTGCTCTGTATTACTATTGCTCGTCTCTATTTATATCAAAACTCTCAGTTAAAATAACATGCAGTATCTATGTATTGAGTTACTTATCCATGTATTTGCTATCATTTTTCAAGAGTGTACCATTAAATTGCACCGTTACGGTATTATCAACCTGTTTTATTTTATGCTTGGTTTATAATGTCAAATTCTATATATCTCTATTCCACTCTGTTATAATTACAGGAATCATGTCATTAAGCGAAATTATTATCATTGCTCTATTTTCTAATTTTAATAACTACACATTATTAGAAAATCAAAATGTTACTTATTTGACTATATTGGCGATTACAAGTAAAATTCTCTATTTGCTTTGTTTAAAATTAATATCTTCTATCATGCCTGTAAGGTTACGAACAACGCAATACAAAAGTACATCTGCGATTCTATTAACCATTATTTCTATGATTTCGCTTTATATTGCAGCAACCCTTACAATGTTTGTGCTACTAATCAAAATGCCTATAACTTTTAGATATATTTTATCTTCCTGTGCAGTACTTCTTTTAATAAGCAATATTTTGTTCTATTATATCCATCAGCATATTTTGAAAAAAAATTACGAATTTACTGATATGCAGATTCAATTGCAAAAAGAATATGATATGGGACTGTACTACAAGACTCTTTTTTCGCAAAACGAAAATCAAAGAATTCTCATACATGATATTCGAAAACATCTGACAACACTTTCTGACTTAAATAGCAAAAAAGATTACATTCATATTCAAAAATATCTTGATACACTTCTTCATTCCACAGCGCTAAGAGCCTCTGTTCAGGTATCTGACAATGAAATGCTAAATTCAATTTTGTGTCACTATCTGAATTTGTGTTATGAGAAAGATATTTCTATGAATACCGACATTCGTACAAATAGCTTGTCAAATTTAGAATATGCAGATCTTACATCATTGTTTGGAAATCTGCTCGACAACGCAATTGATTCATGTGATAATATTCCGAAATCAGTTATTGATCTTAGTATTTCAAAACCTCAAACTAATGTATCACTAATTTCACTCATTAACACATGTATTACACCACCAGTTTTTGATGCCAACCATATGCCTATCTCTCAAAAGGAAAATAAGCAGTACCATGGTATTGGTATGAAAAGCATTCAGAAAATTGTAAATAAATATAATGGCAATATAAAAGTGTATTACGAGGAAGAAAAGCATCTGTTTCACACTATTATTATGATATGCAGTAAATAGTTATTTTTGGAGTTCTACATTAAGAAATACGATTTAGATTTTCTGGTTCTCCTCAGAAGAACATATCTATCAAGATTTCTCAAATACACAGTTCGATATTCTTTTTTCAGATATTGAATTAAAGACTTGTTTGCACACCTCAGGTATCGAGATATGTGACAATCCCCGCCAAAATTAGCGGGGATTGTCGTCTAGTTTTTTCGAACCTTCAATCAAAAAAAACAGCCAACAGACCAATTTGTCTGCTGACTGTCTTCTCACATATACAATATTCTACCTCAATGCTATCCTCTAAAACAATCCCACAATCATCTTCACGACAAATGCCACCGCATACGCAATCACGCACTGCCATACAACAACGAAGATTGCCCACTTATGTCCGAGCTCTCTCTTGACTGAGGATACGGCTGCCACGCAAGGTGTGTAGAGTAAACTAAATACCAGCATTGCCGCTGCCGCCACGCTTGTGAGCGTTGTTGTGAGTGTCTTTCCAAATAAGATTTTGAGTGTGGATACCACGCTCTCTTTTGCCATAAATCCGCTGATTAACGAGGTGCAAATTCTCCAGTCTCCAAGACCTAATGGCTTAAACAGTGGAACAAATACGCTTGCAATCACTGCAAGGATGCTGTCTTTCTGGTCTGCTACTACATTGAGTCTAAAGTCAAATGTCTGCAAAAACCACACAGCGATGGTTGCAATAAAAATAATCGAAAATGCTTTTTCAATGAAATCTTTTGCCTTTTCCCAGAGAAGTTGTCCTACATTTTTTGCCCCCGGAAGTCTATAATTTGGCAGTTCCATAACAAATGGCACTGCATTTCCCTTAAAGAGTGTTCCTCTAAATAAAAATGCAACTAAAATTCCAACCACAATGCCAAGCACATAGAGTCCCGACATAATGAGTCCACCTTTGCCAGGGAAAAATGCACTGACAAAAAAAGCATAGATTGGAAGTTTTGCCGTACAGCTCATAAATGGTGTGAGCAAAATTGTCATCTTCCTATCACGCTCACTTGGAAGTGTTCGTGTTGCCATGACCGCAGGCACACTGCAGCCAAATCCAATCAAAAGCGGCACAATACTTCTTCCGGAAAGTCCGATTTTTCGGAGTAACTTATCCATAAAAAATGCAACTCTCGCGATATAACCACTGTCCTCCATAATAGAGAGGAAGAAGAATAACGTCACAATAATCGGAAGAAAGCTAAGTACACTTCCGACACCTGCAAAAATACCATCTAACACAAGACTCTGCATCACAGAATTGACATGTCCTGCCTCCATTGCCTTTCCGACAAGTCCCGCCAATTTATCAATTCCAGTTTCCAAAAGTCCCTGAAAAAATGCTCCAATGACATTAAATGTCAGATAAAATACCAGCATCATAATGCCGATAAAACATGGAATCGCCGTATATTTTCCGGTCAAAATGCGGTCAATTTTCTCACTTCGAATTCGCTCTTTGCTCTCTTTTGGCTTGACAACCGTCTTTTCACACAGTTTCTGAATAAAAGAAAATCTCATATCTGCGATAGCCGCACTTCGGTCTAATTCTCTCTCTTTTTCCATCTGGAGAACGATATGCTCTAACATCTCCTTCTCATTCTGGTCAAGGTTTAACTGATTTAAAATCAGTTCATCGCCCTCGATTGCCTTGCTCGCCGCAAATCGCACAGGAATGTCTGCTGCCTCTGCGTGGTCTTCAATCAGATGAACGACTGCGTGAATACATCTGTGAACCGCACCGTTATGGTCATTCTTGTCACAGAAATCCTGTCTTGTCGGACGCTCCTGATATTTTGCGATATGAATTGCATGTTTGATTAACTCATCTACACCTTCATTTTTTGCCGCTGAAATTGGAATAACCGGAACTCCAAGCAGAGATTCCATCTGGTTGATGTCGATAAATCCTCCATTTCCAGTGACCTCGTCCATCATATTTAATGCAACAACCATTGGAATATTCATCTCCAATAACTGCATCGTCAGATAGAGATTTCGCTCAATATTTGTCGCATCTAAGATATTGATGATTGCCTTTGGCTTGTCATGTAAGACAAACTGTCTCGATACGACTTCCTCACTGCTGTATGGAGACATCGAGTAAATTCCCGGCAGGTCGGTCACAGAAGTCTCTTTGTAACCCTTTATCTGTCCGTCTTTTCTGTCTACGGTCACACCTGGGAAATTTCCGACATGCTGGTTCGAACCTGTGAGCTGATTAAACAAGGTTGTCTTTCCACAGTTCTGATTTCCAACTAGGGCATAGGTGAGAAGTGTTCCCTCCGGCAACGGATTTCCGTCCCCTTTTGCATGAAATTTTCCCTCTTCACCAAGTCCCGGGTGGTGATGGCTCTTTTCAATTTTCGCACCCTCGTGCTTGTTACTTCGCTCACTGATTTTTTCAATCTGTATCTGAGCAGCATCATCAAGACGAAGTGTCAGTTCATATCCATGAATCTGCAATTCCACTGGATCCCCCATTGGAGCAAATTTTATCACAGTTACCTCTGCTCCGGGAATTACTCCCATATCAAGAAAATGCTGTCTGAGGGCACCCTCGCCCCCGACAGCGGTAATCTTAGCACTCTCGCCAATCTTTAATTCTCTGAGTGTCATGGTTGTGGAAGATTCATGTTTTTCTCCCATAGATGCCATTAAATATCTCTTCTCTTCTTATTCTGAATTTCGTCTTTTAATAACTGAACAAATTCATCTACTGTAACTGTAGTAGATTTCTGCTCACCGTGAAGTCTGTAACTTACTGTATTTTCAGCCACTTCGTTCTTACCTAATACTAAGAGATAAGGTATCTTCTGCATCTGAGCCTCTCTGATTCTGTAACCTAATTTCTCTGGTCTTTCATCAATTTCAATACGAATATCGTTATCAGCTAATAAATCATATAATTTATGAGCGTAATCATTTAATTCCTCATCTTCATTCTTAACAGGGAGGATGGTAGCCTGAACTGGTGCAAGCCACAATGGGAGGTTACCTTTTGTCTCCTCTAAGATGTAAGCCATAAATCTGTCAAGTGAACCCAAGATTGCTCTGTGAAGAACAACTGGAGTCTTCTTTGAACCATCTCTGTCTACATAAGTTAAGTTGAATTTTGCTGGGAGGCAGAAATCAAGCTGACAGGTAGACAATGTAATTTCGTTACCGATAGCTGGTTTTACATTCACATCAAGTTTTGGTCCGTAGAATGCAGCCTCACCGATTTCCTCTGTGTAGTCAATCTTTAAGTCATCTAATACTCTTCTTAAAGCGTCCTCTGCCTTGTTCCACATCTCATCGTCATCATGGTATTTTACTTTGTCCTCTGGATCTCTGAGTGAAAGTACGCATCTGTAATCTGTAATTCCGAAATCTTTGTACACATCAAAGATTAAATCTACAACTTTTGCTACCTCTTCCTCAATCTGCTCAGGTGTCACAAATAAATGTGCATCGTTCTGACAGAAATGTCTTCCTCTCTCGATACCCTTTAATGCTCCACTTGCCTCAAAACGGAAATCATGAGCAATCTCACCAATTCTGATTGGAAGATCTTTGTATGAATGTAATCTGTTTGCATAAATCATCATGTGATGAGGACAGTTCATAGGTCTGAGTACAAATGACTCTCCCTCAACGTCCATAGCAGGGAACATATTCTCTTTGTAGTGGTCCCAGTGTCCAGATGTCTTGTAAAGGTCTACTGTACCTACACATGGTGTCAATACATGTAAATATCCAAGTTTTCTCTCTTTTGCCTTGATATAATTCTCAAGTTCCTGCCATACAGTATATCCCTTTGGCAAGAACATTGGAAGTCCACGTCCGATTAAGTCATCAGACATAAATAAATTCATGTCTTTGCCAATCTTTCTGTGATCTCTCTCTTTTGCCTCTTCTAATAATTTTAAGTGCTCGTCAAGTTCCTCTGCTGTCGGGAAACAAACACCGTAAATTCTCTGCATTACATGGTTGTTTGCATCACCTTTCCAATAAACACCAGAATACTTGATTAACTTAAAGTTCTTACACTGTTTTGTGTTGTCCATATGAGGTCCACGACAAAGGTCTGTGAAATCACCCTGATCGTAAACAGAAATGTTTCCGTCCTCAAGTTTACTAATCAAGTCTAACTTGTACATATCATCTTTGAAAAGCTCCAAAGCCTCAGCCTTTGAAATCTCTCTTCTGTAAATCTTCTTTCCTTCTTTGCAGACTTTTTTCATCTCTTTTTCGATTGCAGCAATTGCCTCATCGTTGATGATGTCATCACCTAAATCGATGTCATAATAAAATCCCTCGCTTACTACTGGTCCAACCCAGAACTTTGCGTGTGGATATAAGTGTTTAACCGCCTGTGCCATCACATGTGCACATGAGTGGTTGAGTGTGTTGAGACGCTCATCATTTTTAAAATCTACCATTTTATATTCTCCTTTTTCTAATAAATTAATCTGTGCTAATATTATTTTTCGAAACTAAATGTCTGCATAAGCCACTTGGTTTCCTTCCTCTTACTCGAAAAATCCTTCAGTTTCACAGAATCGTCACTTCGCGACTCCTGATTTTCCTCGCTATACATACAAAGCCCCTTGCACAAAGTTTTATGCTTTGCGCAAGGGGCAATATCTATCGCGGTTCCACCCTTGTTATTCCTAATATCGCATATCTGACACCATAGCATTATCCAGCTATAATCTTTCTTCATATCATATCTTAATTAATAGGAATATCTCATTGTGACGATAACGGAATCACCGGACCGGATTAGGGCCGCTCGGAGGTGGTTTTCCCAAAATTCCATCCTAAAATGCTCTCAGTTTTAGCATCTCTTCCTGTCGGACTTTCTTATGGTACTCTTCTCTTCAACGCTTTGTATTTAGTATATGAAATTGTGTTTTACTTGTCAAGTTTCTTATTTACAAACTTTTATTTTTTCTTC
The DNA here is from genome assembly GCA_900321855.1 of uncultured Eubacteriales bacterium. GTDB lineage: Bacteria > Bacillota > Clostridia > Lachnospirales > Lachnospiraceae > Bovifimicola. Next base: position 19,485 of record ONXS01000009.1, read on the forward strand.
TATTTCTTTTTTATTTCTTTTTTATTTGTCCTATTTGTCCAATTCCAGATTGTATTTTTCTTCAAACATTGCGAATTCGCCAACAAACGCCGGCTCTCTGCCGCTCTTTAATTCATTCAAATATCCATGTGTCTCGAAACTTGAATTTCTTGTCTGGATAATGCAGACACCGACATTCGAACAGTGGTCTGAAACTCGCTCGCAGTTTGTCAGTAAATCTGTCATGAAAATTCCAAGTTCGCCATCGCACTCTCCTGTCTGGAGACGCTCGATATGTCTGTTCTTGATTTCCTTTGTCAGGTCATCAATTACCTGCTCCAAAGGCTCTACACGAAATGCAAGTTTGACATCTTCTTTTTCAAAACATTCTACTGTGATATTTAAAATCTCTGATAATGCCTGATTCAATACCTGTAATTCTTCCTGAGCTTTTGCAGAGAATTTCTTGTGATTTGTTTTCATATTTTTCGCAAGTTTTTCTGTATTAATCGCATGATCTCCAATTCTCTCGAAATCATTGATTGCATGGAGCATTTCTGAAATCTCATTCGAATCATAATCGGATACATTTTTTCCTGACAAGTGAATCAGGAAGGTATCCAGTTCATCTTCCAGATAATCCAGCCTTTCTTCCATGTCGTAAATCTCTGCTGCCTTTTCCTCATCATAATTTTCAAACAATGACAATGCCTGTTTAAAACATTTCTTTGCAAGATGTGCCATCTCGATTGTTTTCTCACGACACTCGCGAACTGCAAGTCCCGGAGATAAGAGAAGTCTCTCATCAAGCAATACTTCTTTTACGACAGCATCATCGTCCTTATCCTTAATAACTGTCTCAGCAAAACGAACAAGCACTTTGCTAAATGGCAACAATATGACGGTTGTTGCTACATTAAATATTGAGTGGAAAATTGCAATTGCAACCGGTGTGATGGACTCGTCAAAGATTGCAAGTCCGACTGCATATTCCAAAACATAGTATACAATCATACCTACGGCTGTTCCAACAAGGTTAAAGCTGATATGAATAACGGATACTCGTTTTGCATTTTTATTAACACCGATTGATGTCAGAAGAGAGGTCACACAAGTACCAATGTTCTGACCCATGATAATCGGCACTGCCATTCCATAAGAAATCTGGCCTGTCATAGAAAGTGCCTGAAGTACACCAACTGATGCGGCAGATGACTGAATGACGGCTGTAAATAAAGCTCCAACCAGAACACCAATCAGCGGATTTCTAAATGCTGTCAAAATGTGTGTAAACTGTGGCATATCAGCCAGCGGTGATACCGCTCCACTCATTGCCTGCATACCTGCCATCAAAATTGCGAATCCTGTGAGAATCGTTCCCACGTCTTTTTTCTTCTCGCTCTTTCCAGCCATGATTAAAATTACACCAATCAAAGCTATAATAGGCGAAAAATTTTCCGGTTTCAACAGTGAAATGAAAATATTTTTGCTCTCGATTCCCGACAAACTGAGAATCCATGCTGTAAGTGTTGTTCCCACATTGGAACCCATAATCACTCCTACTGTCTGTCCAAGTTCCATAATACCTGAGTTTACCAGACCGACCAACATAACGGTAAGTGCTGATGATGACTGAATCGCAATCGTAATCACTGCGCCCAATACCAAACTCTTTACTGGATTAGAAGTCATCTTCTTTAATATTGACTGTAACTTTCCTCCAGCGACCTTTTCCAGATTGTCTGACATAATATGCATTCCAAATAAGAAAAATGCCAGTCCTCCACAAATCTGAAATACTGAGTAAATATCCATTTTCTCGCATATCCCTCCATTTTTTTCATTCTAACGACAACTATCGAGACGAATCGCCTCGATAGTTTAATCTTAGTATATGAAATTTAAAAAGTCAACTGCCTTATTACTCTCCCATCATACAACTAACAAAGACGATTACAAATCCTATTATAGTCGAAATAATGGATGCGTATACAGGTTTTGTGCGTAAAACATGTGGCAATAACTCAAATAATACAATGTAGAGAATCATTCCTGTTGCAAGACAGAGGAGTGCGGCACTCAAACTCACAGTAAAATACCCGCTGATAAATGCCATTCCAATTCCACCAACAAGTGTTGAAATCGTAACTGAACCGAGCACTGCCCATTTTTCTCTCACGCTCTTCTCTCCGAGTGTCGAATAAATCAACATTCCCATTGGAATATTGTGCAGTGCAACACCAATTGCAAAAATCGCTCCGCTCTTGAAATCTTCATTTGCCACACCGTAGATAGACATTCCCTCCACAATGTTGTGGAGGATAATTGCAAGTGCCGAAATCAGTCCGATATGTGCTGCATTTTCGTGGTCATGATTTTCTTCGGTATCGTGGTGGTCTGGAAGAAATACATCTAAAATCTTTAACAGTACAACACCAGCCACGATATAGAGTACAAGTGCAACTTTATTCTGTTCTTCCATAAACTCCACAATCTCTGGTCCCAAATCAAAAATTGTGAGTGATAATAATGCTCCGAGTGCCAATGCAATCGACACGCGCTCCACCTGTTCCGGATTTTTTGATAATTTTATCACAAGTGCTCCTACTAAAATGGAGATACCTGTCAAAAATGTAATAAACAATGCCATTCTTTTTTCCTCCTGTAATTTTTTATATGTCCTGCTCGGCACAATTTTCACAGATTCCATAAAATACTGTCCTCATCGGATTAATTTTAAATCTGTGTTCTGCAAATATATGATGATTGAATTCCTCAATTTCCTCACAGTGCACGTGGATTAATGTTCCACATTTTTCACATTTTAAGTGATAACAGACCTCACTGTCCTTGTGATCATTTGGGTCTACATACTCAAAACATGCCGGACTTCCGGATTCAATATTATATTTATTGACTACTCCCTCATCTATCATTCGCTCAAGATTTCGATAGATTGTCGTAGTCCCCATATTGCAGTTGCATCCACAAAAATGATTGTGAATATCCTCTACGGTAAAATGCTCTCCTTTAATATTCTGTAAATAGGTAAGCAGCTCATCGTAATGTTTTGTCTTATATTTTCCTCTCGAATTCATGCCTTTCACCTTCTATATCTTATCTCTCAGGATTTTCCCAGTTTAAGACTTGCTCACAAATCTCGTTTCTAGATTTGTACAGCAATATACAACACTGACACTGCCTGATTTTCCGTTTTCATCATTTTCTTTTAATTTGAAAATGATTTCCGATTTCAAATTCTAATACATATATGGATATTTGTCAATATGAAAATTGATTTCATTTTCATTTTTATACTTTCTTGTGAATGTTTTTCATCTCAATCGGATATTCGCATCGCATGAGTGGTGTTTTTTATATTTTGCCAAATAAAAACTTTCTGTATTTAGACAACATAAAAAAACTGAAAAGTCCCTTTGTTTTACACAATTGGTCTTTCCAGTCTCTTTCACCTTATAAAAATTCTTATAAAAATAATACGGATGTGGCTGCAAATCATTCACACCCAAGTTCTAATTGTTGCATATTAGTTTCAAAAATATCTGATTCAACACTTCCCAGTCCGGATTTCTGTCATCTTCCATTTTGAACTCACTCTCATAATACTGAATCCGTTCTTCGATATAGTGAATTATCTCAGGAATTTGTGGATTGAGTACTTTTTCATCTGTCTGTGCTTTGATTTCCAGCATCTTTCTCACTGGTTCTTCTAGCTCCTCCGGCAGACATTTCTCTGTTAATTCACGGAATAAAACAGGCGGAATCTGTTGATAGTTCTCGATATAAGTACAGGCAAGCAATGGCCTCAACGCGTAAATATACTTCTTATATCTCACATCACTTTCCTGCAAATATTTTAAAAATGTACTCTTTGCCGTTCCATTGTAATGATGAATGGCAACTTTTTTGGAAAAATATGATTTTAACAGCGGCACAATCTCTTCCCACTCTTTTGTGTTTTTGTATACAATGGAAGAATTCAGCCATTCAAACACGGCAGCATTTCCCTTATGAATCTGTCTCAGTGTCTTGTCCAAATCCCACCCATTGATGTCAAGCACTTCATCTAACTGCCACTCTATAATATCCTTGTGTTCCTGTAGCTGCAAATAATAATTTTTGTCATGAACATAGACAAACCGTACATCATAATCGCTGTCTGGTGACTCTACACCCCAGCATCTACTTCCAGATTCCACTGCAAGCAAAATCTTGACATGCTCCGTCTCTTCAATTTTTTTCAGTTCATTTTCTATTTCTTCTCTTATATTTCTCATATGAATCAAAACTGTATCCCCTTTTTATTTCTATTATTTTATTATTGCGATAACTGCTTTTACCTGTTCTTCATCTCTCTTGACAATTCTCGCAACCTGCTCTATCAGAATGTTCTCCTTATAAACCATTATACCACAACTTCACTGTACTTTCCCATCATGATGATTTATTTATTGTGCAATATTTTTTGTGTTTTCATAAGTTGTTTTTGTTGTCTAATTTCAATAAGTACACTTATTGAAACTTTATCCCAATCTATTTTTGCCTTACCCTACTTTCTTATCTCATCTACGGAGCATAGCAAGTCATAAATTGCATCTTCGGTTAATATTCCCCGATTCATATCCTTTGGAATCAATCCCTCATTATCCGCCTCAAAATCTTCCATCCATTCTGGTCCTGTATAATATTTCTCTAACTCTTCAATTTTATCCTTTATTTTCACTAAGTCATCTCTGACATTGTCTGAATATAGAAGAATATGTTCTATTTCCTCATATAAATTCGTCATATATCGAATTCTTTCTATCATCTACTTTCTTTTATTCTCCTTATTTTATAAATCGCTACTTACCTATCTTACGAATCACGGATAAACAATCCTTATGTAAAAAATCATATCGGCACTACTTGTTTTACCAAATCTGTGATATAGAAAAAGACGGCCATATTATGACCGCCTTTCTATATATAATTACGATACAACTTTCTCCGCACTACGCACTCTCGAAAGTCTAAAAATATCTTATAACTGAGGACCTGCAGCTACTAATGCCTTACCAGCTTCATTTCCTTCATATTTCTTGAAGTTCTTGATGAATCTCTCTGCAAGGTCTTTAGCCTTAGCATCCCACTCTGCTGCATCAGCATATGTGTCTCTTGGATCAAGAATTCCTGTATCAACTCCTGGAAGTTCTGTAGGAACTTCGAAATCGAATAATGGAATCTTCTTTGTATCAACTTTGTTAACGTCTCCGTTAAGGATAGCGTCGATGATACCTCTTGTATCTTTGATTGAGATTCTCTTACCTGTTCCATTCCATCCTGTGTTTACAAGGTAAGCCTTAGCTCCGCTCTTCTCCATCTTCTTAACAAGCTCTTCTGCATATTTTGTTGGGTGAAGCTCTAAGAATGCCTGACCGAAACATGCTGAGAATGTAGGTGTTGGCTCTGTGATTCCACGCTCTGTACCAGCAAGTTTTGCTGTAAATCCTGATAAGAAGTAGTATTTTGTCTGCTCAGGTGTAAGGATAGATACTGGAGGAAGTACTCCGAATGCATCTGCTGAGAGGAAAATAACGTTCTTAGCCTCTGGAGCTGAAGAAATAGGGCGAACAATGTTCTCAATATGATCGATTGGGTAAGATACACGAGTGTTCTCTGTAACTGACTTGTCATCGAAATCAATCTTTCCGTTCTCATCAAGTGTTACGTTCTCAAGTAAAGCATTTCTCTTGATTGCATTGTAGATGTCTGGCTCAGAATCTTTGTCAAGACCGATAACCTTAGCATAGCATCCACCTTCGAAGTTGAATACACCGTTGTCATCCCAACCGTGCTCATCATCACCGATAAGTAATCTCTTAGGGTCTGTAGATAATGTTGTCTTACCTGTTCCTGAAAGACCGAAGAAGATTGCTGTGTTCTCTCCATTCATGTCTGTGTTTGCTGAACAGTGCATAGATGCGATACCCTTTAATGGTAAGTAGTAGTTCATCATAGAGAACATACCTTTCTTCATCTCTCCACCGTACCATGTATTAACGATAACCTGCTCACGGCTTGTAATGTTGAACATAACTGCTGTCTCTGAATTAAGTCCTAACTCTTTGTAGTTCTCAACTTTAGCCTTTGAAGCATTGTATACTACGAAATCTGGCTCGAAGTCTTTTAATTCTTCCTCTGTTGGCTTAATAAACATATTTGTTACGAAATGTGCCTGCCAAGCAACTTCCATGATGAAACGTACAGCCATTCTTGTGTCTTTGTTTGCTCCACAGAATGCATCTACTACGTATAATTTCTTATTTGAAAGCTCTTTCTTAGCAATATCCTTAACTGCTGCCCATGCCTCCTGTGAAGCTCTGTGGTTATCGTTAGGATATTCATCAGATGTCCACCATACTGTGTCCTCTGAGTTCTCATCTACAACGATGAATTTATCTTTAGGAGAACGTCCTGTGTAGATACCAGTCATAACGTTCACTGCTCCGAGTTCACTTTCCTGACCTTTCTCGTATCCTTCAAGCTCTGCCTTTGTCTCTTCATCGAATAATACTTCATATGAAGGATTATAAACAACTTCTGTTGCACCAGTAATGCCATATTTTGTTAAATCTAACTCTGCCATTTTTCGTTTACCTCTTTTCTCAAATTCTAGTAAATAATTCATTCTAGTACGCCACCGTAATAAATTATCCATTTACTAGTATACATAAAATCTGTGAAAAATCAACTCTTTTCCCAAAAAACAAGTAATATGAATTACGATTTCATAGAGGTCAGCACGAGTGGGAGATATTTCTCACACTCCATTGCTAAAGCAAAAGTCGTGCCACAAAACATCTCCCCCTCGTGCCTTACTGTTTGAGAATAGTTATAAATCATATGATATGAGATAATATATTTTATAAATGCAATACTCTGTCTGCTATCTCTGCTGTTCTTCCCTGATTCCAATACTGTGTTCCAATATATCCACAGGTACGGCGAGAGACGTGCATCTCGTTCTGATCTCTGTTTCCGCAATTTGGACATTCCCAAACCAATTTTCCAGTATCATCTTTTACAATCTGAATTTCACCATTAAATCCACACTTGTCACACATATCAAGCTTTGTGTTTAATTCAGCATAAAGAATTGTGTTGTACATATGCTGAAGGACTGTAATAACAGCTGGAATGTTATTCTGCATACTTGGTACTTCTACATAGCTGACTGCTCCACCCGGTGATAATTTCTGGAATTCTGCCTCTTTTGTGAGTTTTGAAAACGCGTCAATCTTTTCTGTTACATGTACATGATAACTGTTTGTAATGTAGTTTTTATCTGTTACATGAGGAATTTTTCCAAATCTTCTCTGTAAGCATTTTGCAAATTTATAAGTTGTGCTCTCAAGTGGTGTTCCATATACGGAATAGTCAATATTCTCATGCTGTTTCCATGTTGCACAGGAATCATTTAAGAGCTGCATCACACGGAGTCCAAATGCCTCTCCCTCTTCACTTGTATGAGATACACCTTTCATGTAATAAACACACTCTGCAAGTCCTGCATATCCAAGTGAAATGGTTGAATATCCATCGTATAATAATTTATCAATTGTCTCACCTGGTTTTAATCTCGCAAGTGCACCGTCCTGCCAGAGAATTGGTGCAACATCAGAAGGTGTTCCAAGTAATCTCTCGTGACGGATTCGAAGTGCCTTATGACATAAATCCAGTCTCTCTTCCATAATCTCCCAGAATTTTTTTTCATCTCCACCAGAAGAACAAGCTGCATCTACAAGATTGATTGTAACAACTCCCTGATTAAATCTTCCATAGTATTTATGTTTTGTGACATCAAAATTAAGCGCATTGGCAAGATTTCCAACACCTGTATCTGTAAATCTGTCAGGTGTCAGGAAAGAACGGCAACCCATACAAGGGAAACAGTCACCTTTTAATTCCATAGACTTCTTCTCAGAAATATAATCCGGAACCATTCTCTTTGCTGTACACTCTGCTGCGAGTTTTGTCAGGTAAAAATACTTAGAACCTTCCGTAATATTATTCTCCTGAAGTACATAAATTAACTTAGGAAATGCCGGTGTAATATAATGTCCCTCTCTGTCTTTAACTCCGAGAATTCTCTGCTTGAACATAACTTCAATAATCATAGCAAGGTCATCTCGTGTCTGTCCCTCCGGAACCTCATTCAAGTACAGAAATACAGTTACGAATGGTGCCTGACCATTGGTTGACTGAAGTGTAATGAGCTGATACTGAACTGTCTGACAGCCTGATTCTACTTCTTTTCTGACCTCTAATTCTACAATATCTTTTAATTTATCTTCCGGAATATTAATTCCCGCTTCTTCAAATTCATTTCTGAGTCTCTTTGTAATCTTCTGTCTGCTGATGTCAACATATTTTGCAAGATGAGACATTGTAATCGTCTGTCCACCATACTGACTAGAAGCCACCTGAGCTACAATCTGTGATGCGACAGTACATGCTGTTGAAAAACTTCTTGGAGTATCAATGTGTGTTCCACTGATACAAGTTCCATTGTCAAGCATATCTCCTAAATTCACAAGACAGCAGTTGTGCATATGCTGTGCAAAATAATCTGCATCATGGAAATGAATCACACCCTCTTTGTGTGCCATAACAATGTCATCAGGAAGAAGATACCTGCTTGTATAATAACGGCTCCACTCTCCAGCCATATAATCTCGCTGAACAGATAAAACAGTTGGATTTTTATTGGAATTTTCCTGCTTTACTTCCTCGTTGTCACGCTCAACAACACCCGAAATCTTCTGATCGATGTTGCTCATCTTACGCATCTCATTGTGTTTGTATCTGTATGTAATATAAAGTCTGGCAACCTTATGTTTACCTGTTCCCATAAGACCATCTTCCACTTTATCCTGAATCTCTTCTACAGAAAGATCACGACTTGCATTTCTCGCATCTTTCTCGATTCCATTTACAATATCAACAATCTGGTCCTCCGTCAGTCTCTCAGCTAAAATTCCCTCTTCAAGATTAGCCTTTCTAATAGCCTGAATAATTTTTTCCTTATCAAAAATCACCCTCTCACCAGACCTTTTCATGATATAGATTTTCTGCTCCTCCATATCAAGATTTCCATCTAATGTTTCATCATAATATGTCATAACGATTCCAATTCTCCTTCTAAATTTACGTTATACATTCCTTTTCTGCCCGATTTTTGCTGTTTCAGTTCGAAAAGCGAACATTTCTTATTATATAACTTTTTTGCAATTTTTCCATCTAGTAATTTTAACAAAAAAATAAAATCTCTCTTGGCAGTTATCACGAAATAAGATAACGGCTAAGAGAGATTATAATAAATACTCATTGGAATGTCAAGGTACTCAACCACTATATCTTGTATGCACTTTATCAAATACACCACAATATAATGTATTATGTCAAATTTTAATCTGTTACATAAATGTCAGGTGAGACAGTAATTTCATAGTCCGGATAGAGCTCTTTTACTTCTTTTACAAGGGTTTCCACTCCCTCTCTCGGAGCAATATCAAAACTTAAAACCGCATCAAAACGCAGGTCTTTTAACTCAATATTTACATAAAAACCATGTACCTGAACTACCCATTCATGTTGCTTAATTTTTTTTGTGACATTTTCTTCAATTTGTAATGCTTTTTTATTTTTTGTGTTGTGAGAATAAATCCCAATACCCGTCAGAATTACTCCAGTCTTATAAAATACCCTCGCCTGAATTCTCCTCGTGAGAATATCAATCTGGTCTGCTGTCATCGTATCCAAAATTTCAATATGCACCGAGCCATAATTTCTCTCTGGTCCATAATTATTGAGAATCAAATCATAAGCCCCCCGTACTTCCTCGTCCTCGCAGATAATTTTCTTAATTTCTTTTGAAAATTCCCCATCTGGTCTGGAACCAAGAATATCATCGACAGTCTCCATCATCATCTCAATACCCGATTTCACAATGATGGCAGAAATCAGGACACCAATATATGCCTCCAGCGAAACTCCTGAACAGATGTAAATAATTGCACTTGCTAATACGGAAGCTGACAAAACTGCATCAAAACTTGCATCCGAGCCTGATGCAATCAGCGAATTTGAGTTTACTTTTTTACCCTGATTTTTTACATACCATCCAAGTGCCACCTTGACAAATACAGCAACCGCAATAATAATCAGCGAAATCGTTGAATAATCAGACTTCACCGGATGAATGATTTTTTTCACAGACTCCGTAAATGAGGTAATACCGGCATACAACACAATACCCGCTACAAGCAATGCACTCAGATACTCAATTCTTCCATATCCAAGCGGATGTTTTTTATCTGGCTTTTTATTTGATAACTTCGTGCCCACAATGGTAATCACAGACGAAAGTGCATCAGACAGGTTGTTAATCGCATCCAAAATTACAGCGATTGAATTTGATAAGATTCCAACTGCTGCCTTAAAGCCTGCCAGAAAAATATTGGCAATAATACCAATAATACTTGTGCGAATAATCACCGCATCCCTGTTTTCTAACTGAACTGATACACTTTTTTCTGCATCTTTATTTTCTTTTGTATCCATAAAATGTATCTCCTTTTCATCATTTATCTACTATCTTATCACAACTTTTCCAAATTTGATACTCACTTGTGAATAAACTAAAAAACCTGTTGGAAAGGATTTCTCCCTCACAACAGGTCTTGATTTTATTCTCTATAAAGTTATTCCGCTACAACATTTGCTGCCGGAGCATCTTCTCTGTTCTTAGATGTAAATAATCCAAATACAAATCTTACAAATGGTCCACAGTAACATAACTGCCAAATAAATGCCATTGGCATATTCATTCCCCATGTCTGAACCCATGTTGCAAAACTTGGCTGTTTAAATAATACAGTTGCGATTAAACTCATAACCGGACACATAATTAAGATAATCATAGTTGAAATCGTAAGTGTAATTGCGATTGGTCTGTCTGTTGGTCTTACAATTCTAAACGCAAGTGCTGTGGCAAGTTTCTCAACGATGAAAAACTCTAAAACGAACGCTGCCGGAACCATAATAGGCATCTCGTGAAGTGCAATGAAAAATGTATTTCCGTGAACTCCTCCGGTTGCAAGTGCTACATTGTAAACAATCATTCCATAAACCATAACTGTGGCCATGAAAATAGTAAAAATAATTCTCTGTGGTAATGACTTTGGCATAATAATTTCCTCCTCTTTGCCTTGTATTGTTCAAATATAAAGCAAAAGTGTTGTTCGTTATCATACCTTCTGTATGTGCGTTTCCAATCACAGAATATCTGTGTCACCTTTTTGCGCAACGGTGGAATTATAACACAATTCAGTTATGTGTGTAAGTGTTTTTCACGCAAAATAATCCACAAACTTTTAGAGTGTATACGACATTTTTCTGTCAATTCTAACCATCATCAGTCATTTTGTTTCGCAGAAAATTCTCGTTTAGCTGTTATTTACAATTATTTTACTGAACATTTTGGTTTGAGAAATATTTTCTCATCCACACATGTGGACAGCCCTCATCCAGTTCCACGCCAGAACACTGCTCATAGCCCGAATTTGCATAAAATTTTCGAATCCGACACTGTGCATGCAAAATAACAGCATCTCCGCCCTGAGATGTTACATATTTCTCAACTTCAGACAATAAAAATTCTCCTATGTGTTGCCCTCTATAATCTTTGGATACTGCAACTCTCCCAAGTACATATACCTTCTCCGCACTTGTCTCTCGAAATCCTCTCTCATATTCGGACGAAAAAACTCTTCCCGTTGCAATGGCACGTTCACCATCATAAATCACAATGTGTGTTGCAATCGAATCAATCGTGTCAAATTCTTCCTCAAATCCCTGCTCCTGTACAAAAATAGTCTCTCGCAATATTTTGGAATCTGCCGGAAGTTTGGTGTATATTTTTGATGTTAAATTCATTGTATCTTCCATTTTTCCTCCAGATATGGTTTTGTCATCTCTAATACTCTACTTGCCTTCTTTAACTGATTTTCCGCATCTTCTATTGAAACAATATAAAAATCATCATAATCCGCTTTCTCTCTTAATCGAAATGCTGAATCCAAAATTTTCGACAATTCTTTGTTAAAAATGCCTTCTTTTACATATTGTCTGTTAATATATGCAATCACTCCCGAATGTTTACTTGAGTCAAACTCATCCAATGCTGTTATCGCTCGCATTGCATGAAAAATTGCATAATAAGAACGGTTTACAGATGACGCAAGACTCTTTTTTTCAAATAAAATATTAGCATCTTGAAATACCTCTAATGCCCTGTTATATCGGTATTTTGAAAGCTGTATTACGCTGCTTTCCATAATACAACACCTTCCTTATTTACATTTTTATAAAATGGCAATATCTCCGACCACTTTACGAAATTACTGTAATCAATATCAATAACAGAAAACACTTTATCATATTTTAAATTCATCTCGACAATAAAATCTGATAATTGTTCTTCTATTTCGCTCGAAAATTTATCATTTAACAACAATGCAATATCCACATCTGAATCTTCTGTATTTGTCCCCCTAGCCACTGATCCGTATAAGACAATTTCAACGATATAATCCTGCATAATATCTAATATTCCATTTACCACTTCACATAAAGTATTTCTATCCATGCATCTCACCTCTCGTTTCCTATACCATCCTATCTGCTTTCCTTTATTATATCAGATATGATTTACAATTCAATCCTCGCAGAACATTTATCTCAGTTGGAAATCTTCCTCACTGTTATATTCCCATTTACAAAAAAATTATTCTCACTATAACATCTGATTTTTCCATATCTTCACAATATCTCTAGAATCGACTTCACCCTATCTGGTTTCTCTGAGTGCTCCCCTATCATCTTTTCCATCCAAATCATATCATACCAGCGGTCAAACTTGTAACCACATTTATGAAATCTCCCAACTAACTGGTAGCCAAAATGACGGTGAAAGGATTCACTCTGATTTGTCAGATATTCATCTTCCTCCTCTGTATATGCAATGCAGGAATTGAGATTGATGATATTCATTTGCTTTAATAATTCTTCCAACTGTTGATAGAGCAGTTTTCCAATGCCCTGTCCTTTGCAGTCCATCTTTACATAAATTGTCGTCTCCACACACCAGTCATACGCCGCTCTTCCATAGAATTCATGCGCATAAGAATATCCCAGAATTTCTCCATCTCTTTCCGCAACCAGATATGGATATTTCTTCTGAATATTGCGAATACGGTTTTGAAACTCCTCCACAGACGGCACATCATACTCAAATGTAATTGCGGTGTGCTTAATATAAGGAGCATATATGTTCAATAATTGTTTGGCATCCTGTTCTGTTGCCATACGAATTTTTATCTCTGTCATGTTCATTTACCTTATTTTCTAGTTTTTGCTTTATTATAATAGAAACATATGATGAAATTTTTCTCATTGTGTTTTGTATCTATTCTCTATAGAACTCTTCAAACATTTTTACTGCATACTCGGTATCTCTCACTCCGCCTGTCTCAACGGCTGAGTGCATGGCAAGCTGCGGTAGTCCAATATCTGCGGATGCAATTGACACATGTGCCTGTGAAATGTTTCCAAGTGTGGAACCTCCAATTTTATTTGACTTATTCGTAAATACCTGATAAGGCACTCCTGCACGACCACACAAGTCCTTTATCACTGCTGCTGAATAGGCGTCTGTCGTATATTTTTGACCTCCGTGATATTTGAGCACAATTCCCCTGTTCATATACGGACGGTTATTACTGTCCGCATGCTCCGGATGATTTGGATGTACGGCATGGGCGTTATCTGCTGAAATCATAAAACTGTCTACAATCATCTGAATCAACCATGATTTGTTCTTTCCAAGACTCTCCATAATTCTTGTGAGCAAATCATCGAAAAATGTAGAATCTGCACCCTGCCTGGTTCCACTTCCCACCTCTTCATTGTCAAAAATTGTTGTAATATTGATATAATTTTCCGGCTTACTGTTCACCATTGCCTGCACTGCTGCAAATGCACACTGTAAATCATCTAATTTTGGTGAGAGAATATATTCGGAATTTGCTCCAATCACTCTTCCCTCCTGTCTGACATATAAAAATAAATCGTGGCCGAGGATTTCATCTGCCTGCACACCTGCTGACTTGGCAACTTCCCCGATAAATGACGGTTGTTCCGTGGTACTTTTTCCACATATATTCTGTGCATGGTTCCCGTCACTCCACGGCGTCTCTGCAAAGAGCGGCACCGTATCCACGCTCGCATCATAATTCATACCACTGTTTGCATCTCGGTTCATGTGAATTGCAACACTTGGAATCACAAGTAAATCACGGTCCACATCGACCAACTTTGTTATAATCTTTCCATTTTCTTTGAGTGCAATTCTTCCTGCAACAGACAGTGGTCTGTCCAGCCAGCTATTCATAATCATTCCACCATATTTTTCCGTATTCAGGCGAATGTAACCCTCTGATTTCATTTCAGGATTTTCCTTTACTTTGAATGTTGGTGAATCACTGTGAGCAGCAATAATATGAAATCCATGAATCTGTCCTTCTGGCAGTTCGAACGCTGCAATTGTACTGTCATTTCGAGTCACAAAATATTTGCCACCCAAAACAAGATGAAATTCCTCTTGTTCCTTTAATTCCTGATAGCCATGTTCACTCAAGATTTCTTTTATATTTGATACCGCATGGTACATACTTTTGCTTTTATTGATAAATTGTAATAATTCTTCCATTGTAATTTTCTCCCTGTTGCACTATATTATTTTTTTATAACAAAATTTCCATCAAGATAAAAATCACTAAAACTATTTAATAATTTTCCAACCTTGCTATATCCCATTTTTTTTATATCAAATCCACATATTCGCCTTTTTAATTCTTTATTCACTAACCCAATATTCAACTTATTTGTATTATTGCATGTAAAGATTTCTAAAATTTCTTTCCTTATATCTGCCATAGAATAAGAGTGCTCTTTAATTTCAACATACGACTGTCGTCCATTCATAACAACTTGAAATTCCTCAAGTTCTTGTAAAAATGTCGTTAATTTTGAATATCCATAATTTCTGACATCAAAATCCGGATATTTATTTACCAAACGACTTCCAATTTCTCCCATATGAGTTTTTTTATTCGCATCGTCATTGTTATCAATTATATCATAAATCAGCTTTTTTATTTCTTTCAAATTAGTAACATTAGAAATTACCTCTTTCCTAGACACTTCTTCAATTATTTCTTCTTTTAAAAGAGAATCAAGTATCTTAAAACTTGTACATGCACTAATAAATGGTTTGGGAGTTTTACTCTCACCCATACCGATAACCGTTTTTCCAGCTTCCCTTAGTCGCACAGCCAATCTTGTAAAATCACTGTCACTTGATACGATGCAAAATCCGTCAATAGAACTTGTATAGAGTAAATCCATCGCATCAATAATCATTGCAGAATCTGTTGAATTTTTTCCTGTTGTATAAGAAAACTGTTGCACAGGCTGTATGGAATAGGATAGTAAAATATCTCTATTCCATCCATTTTTTACATTTGACCAATCCCCATATATTTTTCGCACTGTAATAATTCCCTGTTTTAAAATTTCATCAAAGATACTTTCTACATATTTTGATGAAATATTTTCTGAATCAATTAATAAGGCATAGTTTTTATTTATATTTTCCAAATCTATATCCCTTTCTACAACATAATTATTTCTTATATTCTATCACATTCTTATAAAGTTTCCTAATATAATAACTGAGTGTACAATTATTATCTCAATTGACTGTTAACCAATTTATAATTATAAAAAATAGCCTGTATTTCTACAGACTATCTCCTATCCCCCTATTTCGTTTTCTTGTCCCACGGCAGTTCATCCCCATCTGCCTTAAAATTATACACCGGTTTCATAATATCAATAATATCTACGGATTCCCAAATGACATCTATAATGTCCTCCAAAGACTTATATGCCATTGGCGCCTCGTCCAATGTGCCGTGACCAACAGAAGTTGTATAAACCCCTTTCATTGCCTCCTTATAGTCTTCCAAATCAATACTTTCTTTTGCTTTTGTTCTGGACATCAGTCTTCCAGCTCCGTGTGGTGCCGAATAATTCCACTCTGGATTTCCTTTTCCCACTGCAACTACCGAACCGTCACGCATATTAATAGGGATTAAGACCATCTCTCCCTTGTGTGCTGCAATCGAACCTTTTCTCAAAATCCGCTCATCTGTATCAATATAATTGTGAATGGTGTGAAATGACTCTGCTGCCCTCATACCCGTTCTCTCTAACAACACTTCTGCCATCTTCTCTCTGTTTCGTCTGGCAAATTGCTGACAAATTTCCACATCATGAAGATAATCCTCCATAAATGAGCCATACAGCCAGCATAAATCCTCTGGCACAAATAAATCCTGCTCCTCAAAATTCTTTCTTAATTCCTTGAGTGCGTCCTGAATTTCACTTCGCCTGCCCTGCTCTTTATAAGTCTTGATAATCGCATCTCTCTGATTGAAATATTTCTCTTTTCCTTTATGCAAATCAACTGCCAGTGATTGATAATAATCTGCTACCTGTTTTCCAAGATTACGACTTCCTGAATGAATGATTAAATAATAGGTTCCATCCTTCGCCTGATCAATCTCCACAAAATGATTGCCTCCGCCAAGAGTGCCGAGCGACCTCTCTAATCTCCTTGAATCTCTCAAATATCGATAGCATCTGAGTTCTGTTATTGGAAAGCGCTCAATTCTGCCATCCCACACACGCTTTCCTGAAGGAATAAAGTGACACGCCTCATCAATTTTTTCAAAGTCTAACACCTTATCCTCCAACTTTACGGTATACATTCCACACCCCAAATCAACTCCCACAATATTTGGGCATACTTTATCTTCAATGGTCATTGTTGTTCCAATCGTACATCCCTTTCCGGCATGTACATCTGGCATAATGCGAATTTTACTTCCCTCTGTCAGTCCATAATCACACATTCTTCGAATTTGCTCAATCGCTTCATCCTCAATCACCCTTGCATAGCAAATTGCTGTATTCACTTTTCCCTTAATCTCTAACACAATCTCACTTCCTTTCGAACACTTTTCTATATTCATTTTTCTATTTTTCACTTTAAATTTTCACACATACACAGTTGAGATAAAATACATCCCATCTTCTCGGTTGCTGCGCTATGCAACAATCTTTGCATAGCGCTCATTTTCAAGAACCTCCATCATCAATTCATATGGTGAAACAAGTTCTCCTGCCACCATAGAAAATATTCTTGGTGTTACCCCTGAAATCAGAGCAACACCCTGTTCGTTTCTTCGAACTGGCTGCTGGTTGTTTCTGCTCTGCACATTCCAAAATACCACTTCCGGAAGTTTGTAACCGTGACGCTGATATTTTAGTTTTGCATATTCAAAATTTGTCATGGAGGCATCCTCTGTACAGCAATCAAATTCCATATCCGATATGATTACCATTTTGGCTGGCATTTCTTCCTGTGAAATCTTATATTTCAGTGCAGTGTCTAGAATCAAATCAAATGTCGCCTGAATATTGGTATTAGAAATCTCACAGAGGTTCTGAAAACAACACACTTTATCTACGATAGTTTCTCCCTTGATTTCAATCAATTGAGGTCTGTATGAAAATGTCAGAAAATGGTTATGAAATACTCCCTTATTTCTCTCTGCAAAATAAATTCCAAGCGACCTTGCAATAGTTGCCGGTAATGGCCTGCCTCCACTATACATAGAACTTGATGTATCAATAACTGCAATGGCATTTTCCTCTCCACAAAAATTATCCAATGCTTTCCACTCCGCATCAAGCACAGCCTCTTCCTCTTTAGAGATGCAGGTCCAACTACATAAACGTGAGAGGCAGATATCCACAATCTCATATGGATAAACATTTCCTGTATGTAGTTTTATTTCTCCCTCCGATACGCGATTCATAAATGACATATATCTGTTATAATCATTTCGAATAAAAGCCTTGCGGTATTTCATCATCGCCCTTGAGGTCTGTTTTTCATAATCAAAGGAATAATCTTTTTCACGAAGACAATTCTCGATAATCTGAATGTCCGCTCTCAGTGCAGATAATGCTTTTCGATACTGGTCATTTCTCATATGAAAATGATTCGCAATTTTCTTTGCTCGGCGTACCGTTGTTGGGTTGGAGGCATTAATGGATGGGAGCCATTTTGCAAGAAGAGACACTGGCTCTCCTGCCTTATGACGCTCCATGTCTGCATCAAACTCTTCTTTTAAATAGTCCATCATCTGCTTTTCACATACGGTTCCCATAAGAGAGAGCAAATCATCATAGCGGCCATATTCGGCAACATATTTCAGATTTTTTTTCACCGACTGCGGTTTATGTCCGGCAAGCCACGAAAATACAATACGGAATACTCTTCTTTCCCCTAAACCACTTCGAATATCCCTTGCATAGAAAAGGAGTTTCATGGCTAAGTCTGCATTTTCCGTGTATGCACGAACAAATCTACAAATAATCTCCTCTTCATCTTCATTTCTGAGAGCACCGATTGTTGCAAATAAATCAAGACACTCAGAACCAGATGAGGCATATGTAGTAGCACCATTTTCCGTGACCGCCATGTTTGTTTCCTGTTTTAAATACTGTAACATTTGTTTCACCCTCCTTTTTCATTGCAAGACAAGGCACATTTCTTCACCATGATATACACTTATGATTTCTCATCATTTTTTGCTGTA
>ONXS01000089.1 GCA_900321855.1 uncultured Eubacteriales bacterium
ATATTATACCACAAAAGGGAGGTCAATGCTCTTTTTGTTTGCAAACTCCCTAAAATAAAGGTTTTTAATAAAAAATAAGGTAGTAAACTTGACACTACCGATAAAGAAGTGGAGGACAAGAAATGGCAGAACAGCGCAAAACAGACAGGAGAACCATATATACAATCAATGCAATCAAGGACGCCTTTGTGGAGTTAGAGAAGGAGACTACATTTGAAAAAATCACGGTGAAGGCATTGTGCGAGAAAGCAGAAATTTCAAGAGCAACCTTTTATCTCCACTATGATTCGCTCAATGATGTGTTAGATGAAGTCATTGATGATGCTTTGCTTTTTTCGGAGAGTGCAAGTGGAACAGTGATTGATTTGGTAGATATTATCAAGTCAGGAAAGTTTGAGATGCTCGGTGCAAATGAGATGATTTTGCCGGCGTGTCAGCGTATGGCAGATTCTGATAAATATCATAAATTATTTATGGACGCATCACTGAGCGAATACATTATCGGAAGAATTGCAAAACATGAAAAGGAACATATTATACCAGAACTGATGGAGAGATGTGGTTTGACAGAGGAATATGCAGAGATGATATTCCGTTTCATGTTAAATGGTTCTTTTTATGTAAATAAATCTCTTGGCTGGGAAAAAAATGAGAAGTGGTACAAGTTTCAAAAGATTTTAAGTGTGTTTTTAGATGCCGGTATGAGTGCGGTGTCTGGAGAGTGTATTCGGTAGAAGAATAGGAGAAATAGAATATGAGTGAAATGAGACAAATCGCGGAGAAGATAAACAACGCAGATGCGGTGCTAATTGGTGCCAGCAACGGATTATCTATCACTGAGGGAATTCATTTGTTTGCAAACAATCAGGCATATCAGGAGTTGTTTGGAGATTATCAGAAAAAGTATGGTCTTCCAAATCTCTTGTCCGGAATGATGGCTCAGTGGCCTGAAAAAGAGGAGATGTGGGGATTTTGGAGCCGCATGGTCAACCATTACAGCAATGAATATGAGCCAAGTGATGTTATGAAGGATTTGCGGGCGATTATAGGCGACAAGGATTATTTTGTTGTTACCAGCAATGGAGAACAGCACTTTGAAAAAGCTGGTTTTGATGATGACAAGGTGTTTGAGGTAGAGGGAGATTGGCTTCATATGCAGTGCGCAGGTCGTTGTCATGAAGGGCGTTATGAATGGTCGGATTTGGCGAGGAAAATGGCAGAACATCAGAGCAATGGAAAAGTTCCAACCGATTTGATTCCAACGTGTCCGAAGTGCAAAGGAGCAATGATTCCGAACATGGCGGCTGGCTACCGATTTCTTTCAAAGTCCGGTATTGAACAGGCATATCAGAATTTTCTTGCCAAATATCATGGGAAAAATCTGGTAATTTTAGAGCTTGGAATTGGACCTCGCAATCAGCTTATCAAAGCTCCGCTTATGAGGCTGGCAGCAGAAGAGGTGAATGCAACTTATGTGACAATCAATCTGGGTGAGATTTATATCACAGATAACATCAAAGAGAAATCGTTTGGCTTAGATGGATATTTGGAACCAATTCTGCATGAGTTGCGAATAAGTATAGAGAATGATATATAAAACAATCGTGGAAGGAGATTTTAAATGAGTAGAAGACCAAAAATTAAGATTACCGTAGTAGACAGACTTGGACCTCGTGGATGTCACAGAGGACATAAGCCGGGGGATACCTTTGATTTTGATACACAGAGAGGAGAAATTTGTCCAATGGCGATGCACATAGCATTTCCATATATAGATATTCTTCGCTATGGTGGAACAATTCCGGGACAGCCGGAAGGAGAAGCTATCTTTTGCTGTTCTGATGTAGATACGATAAATGTATTTAAAATTGAGCGCGTGGAAGATGACGAGTGAGATAAATCATTCAAATAAAGATAGGAAGAGAGATTTTTTACGAAATCTCTTTTTTTAAACAAATTACATATAAATCAGATGTAGTGTGTTATAATAAATAATACAGAGTTCATAGCCAGTTTTGCAGTGGCAAAAAAATATAAAAGGAAGTGAAGCGGATTGCAAATGTTCGCTTTACATCGATGGGAAATAAGGAGCCGGTATTATTGAAAAAAGCAGAATTACAGTTACAGCTTGTGGCTGATATAGGAGAACAATTATTAAAAAACGGAGCAGAGATTTTTCGTGTAAATGAATCGATAGAGAGAATGATTCAGATTTATAAGATTGAGAAGAGTCATGTCTATGTTATTGCAAATGGTATATTTATCAGTGCAAAAGATGAAAATGGACATTCTATCAGTGAGGTCAGACAGGTGCCTCTGGGTGCAACGCATTTAGAGAGAGTGGCATCTTTAAATCAATTGGTACGTGATATTTGCAACTGTTCTTGTACATTTGATGAGGCATTGGAACGATTGGAACAGATAAAAGAATTGCCGGATAATTCTTTCAAAGCCCAGCTATGTTACTGCATACTTGGCATTGGCGCATTTTCTTATCTGTTTGGAGGTGGAGTGTTAGAAGTTCTGATTGCAATTATCATTGGAAGTGCAGAACAACTCTTTCTCTATGTGACGAGAAAAGGAAAGCTGGCAAAGCTCGTTAGAATTGTGCTGGCGAGTTTCTTTGTGGCACTTTTAGCATACGCGACTACTTATCTGAATGTGGCAATTTCGCAGGATATTATTATCATAGGTGCGATTATGCCATTGCTGCCGGGAGTAGCATTTACGACATCAGTCAGAGAATTGTACAATGGAGATTATGTCTCTGGTATGATTCACTTGCTTGACACGCTAATCATTACCCTGTGTATCGCAGTGGGAATTTATCTGCCCATTGCAATCATGCAGCAGTTGGGAGGTGTGATATGATATATTTGATTCACTTCTTAGCAGCCTGCATTGCTACCGTGGGATTTGCGAAACTGTTTCATGCACCAAATAGAGAAATTCTATTTTGTGGAATATCGGGAGGAATTGCGTGGTTAATCTATGATGTGATAACCACACACCATTTGAGTCAGGTGCTTGGAACTTTGGTAGCGGCATTTATACTGACTGTCATTGCCAGACTGTTTGCGGTTATCCGCAAAATGCCAGTTACAGTCTATCTGATTTCTGGTATCTTTCCACTTGTACCAGGTGCAGGCATTTACAATACCATCTATTATCTGATTACAGCAGAAAATGGATTGTTTTCAGAGTATGGACTGCGTACCATTGCAGTGGCGATAGCGATTACTTTTGGAATTTTATTTGGTTCGGCATTGCCACAATCCTTGTTTCAAAAGTTGGCGAGGAATAAGACACAGGTAAAAGACAGTGAAGAAAATGCGAATAATAATATTTCAGAAAAAAGGAAAAAGTAACAGTTGAATTCACAGTACTTGTATACCTTTAGGGAAGACTCGCCTCCGTTATAAAAAAGGAACTATCTGACTGCATATATCGATTGGCAGATGGTACTTTGGTACAAAGAGACTGGTATTCCTCATTTTTAATGCAGCAATACTTTGGATAAAATATTCAGTAAAGAATGATAAAGGAAGGATTAGGATATGTTAAATATATATTTCGGTGAGATGGAAGGTGCTATTTATAATACATCACTTTTTTTTGACAACACATATTTAGATTCTTGGATAGAAGATGAGTTTGGAAAAAAAATAATTAAAAGTATTGATAAAGCAAAGGTTCTCTCATCTCAGGCAGTAGACTCGAAGGCATTAGGGGTGATTCCAATAAAACAATTATCAGGAGGAACAAAAACATTATTATTAGTGTATAACAACAGAGAAAAAGTATTTAATGCTTCTACTTGTGGCAATAATTGTGCAAAATGGTTATTAAAGATTGCTAAAATGTCAAAGGAAGATGTGACAATTAATCTTAGACATATCATGGATTTTGGAGATAAGAAATTTGAAATACGAGTACTCAATAATGATACAATTGTGCACAATATGGAAGAGATGGTGGAAAACGCAGGAAGATATGTATAGGAGTTGTGGATATGAAGGGAAAATACGAAGTTATAGTAGAAAGTGTTCGATTACAATATAAATTTACAATAGAACGAAATATTACTCTTTTGCAAGTTTGCAGAAAAAATTGTACGGTTCTTACGAATAGAGATTGGAAAGAACGATTGAAAAAAATCAATGATTCTATAGTATTTATTGACGAAGGTGCATCGTTTGTCACATCAACAGATTTTGCAAAAACCATTATGAAAACGGATAATTATTACGTAATAGCTACAAGGGCGAAATTATCAAATCTGCCATATAGTGTTAGAGAAATTTATCAGATTACGAATAAAACATCGAAGAAAATAAACAAGTATCAAAAAACAAAAAGACTTTATAGTGGATTTAAACAGATAAACAAATTAGAAATTTCGGAAATTCCTAAACCTGATTTTGTTATCGTAGAAGACTCTAATTCAGGATTTGAATTTTTTAAATCTTTTTGTGATGAATATAAAATTCCATGTATATCTGCAAAGGGAAAGTCGAATGTTCTTCAATGTGTGTTAGATTATAAGGAGAAATCCATACTAGTGGTAGCTGATGGGGCGGCTTTTGGTCCGGAAATAGAAAAACTTGTTATGCTTCAAAGGACTAGAGATATTATATTGTTTTTGCCTGAATCTTTTGAATGGTTAGTATTAAAGTCGGATTTGATTGAAGGTGTAAAATCTATTTTAAAGAATCCGAGCGAATATATTGAGTGTAAAGAATTTTTTAGTTGGGAAAGATTTTTTACAAAAATTCTTGTAGAATTAACGAGTAAGTCTTATTTGCAATATAATAAAAATACACTAAATCCAGTATATTTGCAGGAAAATGAAAAGAAACATATTATAAATAGTATGCCAACAATACATTGGTAATATCAGATGGCTGTAAGATGTCTTATTTATAGGCATTTTCCACACCACTTACAGCCACCACAGTAGTGCCGTCTTTTGCACGTTGCACAGCGTTTCTGTATCTTAAATTCTCTGGTGATTTCCGGATATTGAAGTCCGGATTTCAAAGCCTGTATTCTCTGGTATGCTTTCGGAATGTGATAGGTTATGCCATCTTTTACAAAGAGGTTACCCGTACCATAGAAGGAGAAAGGCACATTGTAAGTTTTACATTGATGATAAAGAGACTCTACCCATTCATAGTGGAGAGGTCTGGCGCCTTCGTAGTTTTCGCCATCAGCAAGAACCGATTCGAGCTGACCGGTGGCAAGATATTTTGATATATCAACCGCTCCGATGAATGGAGCAACCATAATCCCCTTATGCTTGGCAGGAAGGTCGAGTAATAAGGGGATTCGTTCGTCTGCCCGCCTTTGATTTTCAGTGGTCACATTTAACGACACGTGTTCCCAACCATCGCACCAGTCCCACGGAAGATGAGCGGCAATCCGTTCGGCACGTTTTGTTAAAATCCAGAAATGAACATCTGGGCGCTCCCTGATGATGTCCCATACCTCATCTCGCCATTCGTCAGCTTCTTCCAGAAAGAAATCGCTTGTCATGCAAAGGCGCACACTGGAGCCACTTGGAATCTTGAAGTCACCGGCTCTGGTTTTGCTAAGTGGCAGTTTAAAATTTGTTTTTGTTTTGTAGATGTCATCGCCACATTTATCGCGCTGCTTGTCCAGATAAAACATATAGCAGTTTTCACAGCCTTCGCTGTATTTGTGGCACCCATGCCAGGGATTCCAGATACGGTCAAGTGGTAATGGTTGACTCATAATGTTCGACTCCTTTCTAAATGTTCAGAGCCAGCCACGAAAATACTTAGTCTTTTTGTGGTGTGGCGTATCCACCAAATAAATTCATCTATTCAGATGCTTGTTTGTGCAAGCACAGTCGCATATGAATAGATAAATTTGCTTGGCTCTAAACGGTTACATATTGTTTGATTTCGTGTAATAGAGAAGAAGGCACACTTCTTGGACCTCGGACTGTTGTAACGCCATGAGATTTTAATACATGGATAGAAAAAGCGTCCTTGTCAAAGGTGTTTAACAGCCTCAACTTCATTACTTTTTTCATGCTGACATTTTCATCTGCATAAGGATAGGGAATGTCAACTTCTAATACTTTACATTCATATCGAATGGCAGATACAGGAGCGGTAACATAGAGATATACCATATCTCCAACGAAGATGGAATTGCTCTGTTTCCAGATAAATGTACCATCTCCCTCTGCAATTGCGTTCTCTATATCATAGTATTTCGGATTTGCAGGCACAATCCAGTTGGGATTGTGAGGCTTACCATTTTTTGACTTCGACTTGCTAGAGGTCAGTTCGTAGCTCATGTCCAGCAAAGGCAGAATCTGTTCGAGAGACACTGTTCCATCTAATAGAATCGTAATCCAACTTCCGGCGTGCATGTGATACGCCGATTGAATTCCTTTCTGACCGACAAGCATCATTTTGAGGTCTGAATCAATCTTAATATTAAGAATGTCTACATATTCGTCTGGCTTATCCGCCAGACCTAATTTTTTTCTTTGAACGTCCATAAACATACCATAGATTTTTCGATTATCTGTGTGGCGAAGTGCCGCACAGGTAGGGTATCTCTGAAATGGATAGTCTGGATTTGTTTGGTATGTCTCTTTTGCGTAAGCGAGTAATTGTTCTTTCAAAATATCAGCTCCTTTAGAACTAGGATTTTTTATACTGTAAATGCTACTACTGGAAAATGAAAAAGTCAATATTATTTTTATATAAAAATAGTTGACAAAAATATTTTTATATAGTAATATCTGGTTTAGATAAAGAAATTTTTATATAAAACTAAAAGGAGATACTACTATGAACAATGTTATTTTTCAGTTATTTCAGGAACAAATCGATAAGAACCCAGATAAAATATGTATTTATGATGATAATAGAAGGCTGACAAGAGCAGAGTTTCATTCGCTTATTGACACAATCGGAGTAAAGATACCAAAAGAGTCGCAAAAAGTCGGAATTGTTATGGAACATTCGGTTGAGATGATTGCTGCTATCTTTGCTGTCTTGAAGAGTGGACGCACTTATGTACCGGTAGAGCCATTCTTTCCACAGGATAGAATCGCTTTTATGATGCAGGATGCAGGGGTTGATGTTGTTTTAACAATGGGAAGTCATGTGGAGAAACTCGGTGATTTACCATATCTTGTGATAGAGAGAGAAATGGATATAGAAAATGTGAAAATGGAGTGTGCAGCTAACCCAGAAACACTTGCTTATGTTCTTTATACATCTGGTTCCACAGGAAAACCAAAGGGAGTATCTGTCCGCAACGAAAATGTATGCCATTATATTCGAGCATTTCGAAATGAATTCCATCCGTTGGAGGAAGATATTATGCTGCAATATTCTGTGTGTTCTTTTGATATCTTTGTGGAGGAGGTATTTACAACCCTTTGTTCCGGTGCGACTCTTGCAATTCCATCAGAAGAAACAAAGAAGGATATTCATAAATTGATGCAGTATGTAGAGGAAAAACAGATTACAATGGTGAGTGGATTCCCATATCTATTGTTGGAGATGAACAGCTTGCCAAAGATACCATCTAGTCTCAGATTACTTATCAGTGGAGGAGATGTACTTAGAGCAGCATATATTACGAATCTCGTAAATCAGGTAGAGATTTATAATACTTATGGTCCATCGGAGACAACCGTTTGTGCATCTTATTACCGCTGTAATGATGTGGAACCTCTTGCAGATGGTACATATCCGGTTGGAAAGGGTGTTCTTGGAACAAGTATTGAAATCCTTGATGAACATCTAAGTCCAGTGGCAGATGGTGAGATTGGAGAAATCTGTATTCTTGGTGGCGGCGTATCATCAGGTTACATTGGAGATAGAAGAAAGGAAAATGAGGCATTTGTAAAGAGACAAGATGGTTCAGTCCTTTATAGAAGTGGCGATTTGGGATATTTTCTTCCAGATGGCAATATTGCGTTCTTGCATAGAATGGATACACAAGTTATGATATTAGGAAAGAGAGTAGAGCCTGTTGAGGTGGAAAGTGTACTTTTTGGCTGCCCTGAAATTAAAGCTGCCTGTGTCAGACCGTATACAGATGAGCAAAATCTTTCTTATATGGTTGCTTATATTGTATTGAATCAGGAAAATGCCAGTCTGTCTACACTGAAGAAGGAGATGGCACGTTTCCTGCCAACATTTATGATACCGGAATTCTTTGTTCAAATGAAATCACTTCCACTCAATGCCAATGGTAAGGTTGATTATGCTTTACTCCCTCTTGTAATGAAGGAAGGAGCTGTGAGTTAAGTGGAGGTTCAGATAAGTAAGGCTACGATTGAGCAGATAGATACGCTGATGAAATGGCGTATGGAAGTTTTATCGGAAGTTTTTGTAGATTGGAAACAAGAAAATCAGTCTGAGATATATGCGGCAAATCTGAAATATTACAATGAAATGCTTGTAAGCGAACATCACATTGCAGTATTTGCAAATGTAGGTGGGGTTACGGTTGGATGTGGAGGAGTCTGCATTTATCAGGAGATGCCGTCACCAGATAATCCAAGCGGATATTGTGCCTATCTGATGAATATTTACACCAGGAAAGAATTTCGTGGACAAGGCATAGCTGAACAAGTTGTAAAATATCTGATTAGGCAGGTAAGAAAAAGAAATATTGACAAGATTTATTTGGAAACGTCAGAGAGCGGACGTATTTTATATGAGAAAATTGGATTTGAAAATATGGTTGATTATATGAAAATGCCGAGGGAAGTGGTACAATGAGAAAAGAAAGTACAATGATTGAAGAAAAAAATATAACGGTATATATTTGTGATAAGGAAGAGGCACCTGTGGTGTATTCCAATGATTTTTCTGACAGTGCAGATGCTGTTCTTGCAGAATGTAGGAGAATGGGCTGTCTTCCTTTTCATCTGGTATCTATCACGGGTATTCGATGGGACGAGGAACTTTCGCCGTGGGCACATAGTCCGATTGTGGCAAAGAATGACCACTTTACTGGTGAGGCAGATGGTTATTTACAATTATTGGAAAACAAAATCGTTCCATACGTTCGTACAATTGTTCCAAACGGTAAATGTAATATGTTACATGGGTATTCGATGGGAGGATTATTTGCTTTATACGCAGCACATCACAGCCAGTTGTTTGACGCGTATGTTGCACCTTCTGCATCGGTATGGTATCCGGATTTTGTCAGCTACGTGAGAGAGCATGACTTTATAAATATACCTAAGTGCATTTATTTATCAATTGGAAGTTTGGAGAGCAGGACAAAAAATGTCTATCTTTCAAAGACAGAGTCCAATATGGAAGAACTTTATCATTTATACAAAGAAAGACAAGTGACAGCAATATTTGAGAGAAATCCGGGCAATCACTATAAAGATGTACCAATGCGTATTGCAAAAGGATTGAATTGGACACTGCGAGAACTGGAAGGCAAGAAAGGAATTTAGAATATATGGCAGTTACAAAAAACGGTGGATACCTGACACTTAAAATACATCTTCTCAATGGAAGATTGTTCAATAGACTTTTATCGAATGACGGCAGGGCTCTTTACAATGCAGAGCAGGGTAAAATTGTATCTGCTCTGTGGGATAAAAGACCACAGACCGCATCTGAGCTTGCACAAGTAACAGGACTGGCAAACAGTACGCTTACGTTAATGTTAAAACGTTTAGAAGAGGAGCAGGGACTGGTTGTCAGTGTTCAGGATGAAAAAGATAAACGCAAGAAGTGGTTTGACCTGACACCGATTGGAATCGAACAGGAGCAGGTTGGAAATCAAATCAGCGACAGACTTAGCAATATTTTTTATGATGGATTTGAGGATAAAGAGATTGAACAGTTAGAGTCGTATCTGGAAAGAATTTTAAATAATTTAGAAACAGCTATGGCAGAGATACCACGTGAGGACTCTAAAAAGTAAAAAATAATGTGCCGGAACGCACATAGGAAGATATTTTATTAGATGGATGTGTGGTTGTGACAAAAGAAACATTTCAGGGAGAAGAAGAGGGACTTGGGGAGAGGTTTCCGGAAATAGAAAACTGAAAGGATAAAAGATAACAATGTGTGATTTAGTGATAAAAGAAATAGAAACAAAGAGTGTGCTCACAAAGTCCAATCTGCCAGTTGCAGATTATTCGGTCAACCCTTATGGCGGCTGTGCTCATGCCTGCAAATATTGTTATGCCTCTTTTATGAAGAGATTTACCGGACACGAGGAAGAGTGGGGAACATTTGTCGATGTAAAAAACTGGCCAGACATTAAAAATCCACAGAAATATGCAGGTAAAGAATTATTTATCGGTTCTGTGACCGACCCATATCAGCCGTTGGAAGAGACATATGAGCGCACCAGAACTCTTTTAAAGCAAATGCAGGGAAGTGGCTGTACCATCAGTATTGCAACGAAATCGGATTTGGTAGTGAGAGATTTGGACTTAATAAAAACTTTTCCCAATGCAAGAGTGTCGTGGTCAATCAACACTTTAGACGAGGATTTTAAAAATGATATGGATAAGGGAGTAAGCATTGATACAGATATCAAGGAGATTATTCTTCGTGCAAAGTCTCAGTGCAATCTGGTATGGCTTGAGAATTTAAATCTTCGAGGTGGATATAAGTCTGTGATTATGGATTACATAAAAGAAAAATATCCGAATCTATTGCCACTCTATGAGGATATTTATACGAAGAAAGACAGAGCCTATTGGTCACAGCTTGATGAAGAGATGAGAGCATTTACAAAAGAGCAGGGACTCATCTATGTCAGAGATGACGATTCCATCAAGCGACCTTTTGAAGAACCTCCAATTATTGTAAATTATTTCTTCCATGAGGAGTTGACACCGTCAGCGAAGAAGGCAGCAAAAAAAAGAACGTAATAATGCTGTAGCAAATAATGGTATTCCGTTTGAAATAAAGAGAGATACTACAAGTCCATTTGCGACTACGTCAGAGGAAGGATTATTAGAAAAGTTGAGTGTTGCAAGAGAACACAGTACACAGGGAAAGCAGAGTGATGCAAAATCTGTCATTTCTGATATGAGTTCAAAGTATGGGTTATAATGTAATCGTAGCGTTAGCCAATAATTGGAATTTTTTGCTACAATTTATTTATAGTATAGAAGTGCCACAAACAGCGTAAAATCAAGTATGCAAGAGCTGCTGTCGCTCATGCAAGGACTACTTTCTTGCACTTAATTTCATTTTCAACTACCATGAAACGGTCGAAAGGAGGAAAGACGACTGTGGAATTTGGAAACACAATCAAACAGCTTAGAAAAGACAACAATTTAACACAAGAAGGATTTGCGGAAAAGTTAGGAGTTACAAGACAGGCAATTTCAAATTGGGAGAATAATCGAAACCTTCCAGATATTGAAATGTTGATTTGTATTTCAAAAACGTTTTCGATTTCTTTAGACGTATTGATTTTAGGAGGAAATGATATGACACAGATGGAGGCAAAATTAATTCAAGATGGAGCTGAGAGTAAGAGGGCTAAGATGTATATGGTAAGCAACCTCGTGGGATTAGCTTTTTGTTTGTTGGGAATTGCAACACTTTTCTTAAAAAGCTTGACCGTAGAATATGTAGATGAGGCTGGAATCTTGCATGAGAACTTTTTCTTATTGCCACTGGGCTTTGGAATGATTGGACTTGGTATGATAACGGTACTTATTGGACTTGCTTACTATTGGAAAAAAACAGGTGATGTATTCTATGTTATCAATAAGATGGGTTATATAGCGACAGCAGTTTTTGTAGTTGGAACACTTTTGATTTATGCCAATGCAAGTCGAATATCAGTTGCAGCTCTTGTGCTGTCAGGTATCAGTATTGTCGTGAGCATCGTGGCAAAAATGAAGATAAAAAGATAGTACAATCTACTTAGAAAGGTAATCGGAAAAAATATCCGATTTGCCTTCTGTAAAGAATCTTAAAGAATAAGCATCCTAAACTTTGGACGGTCAGGGATGCTTATTTTTTTGTCGTTATTAGGTTAATTAAAAAACTAAATGCAACAACGGATGTTGCATTTACATCTTGGTTATAGTTAAGACCATGGAGGTGCATTTACATCTTCATGGTTTTCT
>ONXS01000010.1 GCA_900321855.1 uncultured Eubacteriales bacterium
ATATTGTCTGTATTTCAAAAGTAATACTGTACTTTTCTGCTTTAAGTTACCTTTATCATACAGATTCAAAAAATGATATGTCTCAAATTTTTTTCGTAACTTCTCTAACATCTCAAATTTTCTTTGTATTCCATTTATTGTTTCATCAAACAGTACATTCCTCACAATCTTTTTTACCATAGTATTTTGAAAATTACATAGATACTCTTGATAATCTTTTTGATTCGCCATAAAAGCTATAGTCTTACATAATTCTCTATACAATTTCATATATCTTTTATAATATACTTTTGTATTATGTTTTGTCTTATATAATGAACTTTCCACATCAATTCTGTACATATATAATTTTTCGTCAATAATTTTTATCTTATTTATATTTCTAAGTAATCTTACACTAAATATAAAATCTTCCCATAATATCTCATGATTTTCATACTTAACATTATATTGCTTGAAATTATTTCTTATCAACTTTGCACAAGGACCATTATAATAACAATGCATACCATTTTTGAGAAACTCTTTTAAATACTCTTCTCTTTTATAAACTCCTGCTTCTGATAACACAATATGTTTTTCTATGTTATGGTTACAAAGTTCATAATATCCCGAAACCACCATATCCACATCTGGTTCCATATTATCTACCATTATCTGCAAACATCTGCAATCTAGCATATCATCAGCATCTACAAACATGATATACTCGCCTTTTGCTTTATTTATACCGAGATTTCTCGCTGCACCTACACCTTTATTTTCTGTATGAAAAACTATTATTCTATTATCACTATCAGCTGCCTTATCACAAATATTCCCTGAATTATCAGTTGACCCATCATCAATTAGAATTAACTCAAAATTTTGATAAGATTGTTTACATATGGAATCTATACATTCCTGTAGATACTGTCCTTTATTATAAACAGGTACAATTATTGATACTTCTGGCATTTTATATTTTCTCCATCATCCTATACAATTTCTTTGTTTTCTTCATAACTCGCTCTAATCTAAATTTTCTTATCTTTTCCAGATTATACTTTGAATATTTTTGATAAATCTTCTCATCAGATTCTACCATCAGTTTAATCGCTCTCTTTACTGTCAAAACATTATCCGGCAAAAAGAATTCTCCACCTTTACCGCAATCAATTAAATCAGTATTTCCACGAATTGCACTACAGATAACTGGTTTTCCCATTGCCATCGCCTCCATTAAAGCAACCGGAAGTCCCTCTTGATAAGATGGTAACGCAAAAATGTCTGAAACTTTTTGAAGTTCATAAATATCCTGTCGGTATCCAAGCAGTTTCACTCTGTTTTGTAATGACAGACTTTTTATCAGTTTCTGAAGTTCCGATTTCTGTGATCCCTCACCTGCTATCAAATAATACAAATCATATTGTTCTGCAATATCTGCCATAGCTTTTATGATAATCTGGTGATTTTTTCTAACAGATAATTCGCCAACTGATAGAATCACTTTTGATTCATCAGAAATCCCTAATTGCTCTCTAATTTCTTTATGATATGCTATCTTCTGTGGATTTGGAAGTTCAATTCCCACTCCGGGAAGATATACTACTTTCT
The DNA here is from genome assembly GCA_900321855.1 of uncultured Eubacteriales bacterium. Lineage (GTDB taxonomy): Bacteria > Bacillota > Clostridia > Lachnospirales > Lachnospiraceae > Bovifimicola. The sequence goes on from ONXS01000010.1 coordinate 1,597, forward strand.
TACAATTTAGTTTATTTCTTGCAAACTTATAATCTTCCCGATTAATTGTAATAAGCAAATCTGTAATGTAAGAACACAGTTTCTCTGCCGGATAAAACAAAAACCAGTTTTTAAGAGGAGCTCCTTTATAGAAGTGAAAACCATGTGCTGTATACACTGTTGGAATATGATATGCTTTAGCTACAACCCTTGTAATAATACCACTAATCGGTGCATGACAATGAACAAATTCATATTGATGATGTGAGAATATTCTTGATAATTCCTGAAAGGCTTTGATATGTCCCTTAAAATCTGTTGCACTTCTTGAAAAGGAAACCTGATATATGCGAACACCTAGTTGTTTCAATTCCTGCTGAAACTCTTTAATTTTTTCATCAGAGCAAATATTTCCCTCGATGAAATTACACGCAACATCTACATGATATCCCATTTTCAAAAGTAGTCTGATATTTGGCATCTGAAAACTTTGAATCATTGCCGCTACATTTGCAACTATCAACACTCTGTTCATTTGTTTACACCTCCACATATTTTTTTATTATATCATCTTTTCTTTTAATTTTAAAGGTAGTATGATATTGGTAATGTAACGATACTAAAGTCAAAATTATCTGGCTTTGTATCATACTATATAGGAAAGTGAGAAATTCATGATAAAAATATTATTTACCAGTGTTGGTCGACGTGTAGAACTTATACAAGCATTTAAGGATGCTTCTATTGATTTAAAAATTCCAGTAAAACTATATGGTGCAGATATGTTAAAAGATGCGCCTGCTCTCAGATTCTGTGATGAAGAAGTAATCGTTCCCAAAATACGAGACGAAAACTATATTCCCACTCTGCTCAAAATCTGCGAATCTGAACATATTAATGCCTTGATTCCCACAATTGATACAGATTTGCTCATATTATCTCAACATATAGAAGCATTTAAAAATATTGGAACCATTGTTTTCATTAGTCAACCCGATAAAATTTCCCTCTGTAGAGATAAACGACTGACTTATACGTTTTTTAAAGAGTGTGGTCTGAACGCCCCAAAAACTTTTGACAATATTTCAGATTATGATTGTGTCTTTCCATGCTTTATTAAACCAAAAGATGGAAGTTCCAGCATCAATGCATTTCGTGCAGATACTCTCGAAGAACTGCAAGTTCTCAGTCAAGAAGTACCTGATTATATTATTCAGCACTTTATTGCTGGTACAGAATACACAGTAGATATCTTATGTGATTTGAATGCTAATCCCATTTATATCGTACCAAGAATTCGACTTGCAGTTAGATCGGGTGAAGTACTAAAGACAAAAATTGTATATGATTCAAAAATTATTTCAGAATCTAAAAAATTAATAAAAAAATTTCACCCTGTAGGAGCTATCACTGTTCAGTTGATTCGTCAGCAAGACTCGAATGAAGATTTCTTCATTGAAATTAATCCTCGTTTTGGTGGTGGTGCTCCGCTCTCTATGAAAGCAGGAGCCAACTCTGCTACCGCCATTATTAAAATGCTAGACGGACAAAAACTGTCACCCTCAAATGAATCTATTTTATACGAATCTATCTATAGTCGCTTTGATCAGTCTGTTCTCATCAATACAGATATTTCACAAGTAAAAGCTGTTATATTTGATTTAGATGATACTTTATACAATGAAATTGATTATGTAAAAAGTGGATATCATATTGTTGCTGATTATTTATCCAATATTGTTCCTGAAACATCTGATATCATCTTTGAAAAAATGATGCACTTATTCTATAAAAAGCAACAGGTGTTTGATATTCTGCTTTCTGATTTACACATTTCAAATCCTGATACTTTATCAAAGTGTATTTACCTATATCGCACTCAAATGCCAAATATCTCATTATCTGATACCACAAAAAAGGCTCTTCTAGATTTAAAATCAAAGGGATATAAACTAGGTATTATTACAGATGGACGTGTAGAAGGACAACGTGCAAAAATTACAGCACTTGGGCTGGATAAAATTATGGATGAAATTATTATTACTGATGAACTGGGAGGAGAAATATTCAGAAAACCAAATGATGTCTCATTTCGAATTATGAAATATCGGATGAATTTGCCCTATGCTGAAATGCTGTATGTCGGAGATAATTCATCAAAAGATTTTATTGCCCCAAAATCACTTGGTATGCAATATTATCACTATGACAACAAAGAAGGCCTTTACAGGGATTAATCATTCCCTGTAAAAGCCTCCATTGTCACAGATGTATCACTGCTGATTCCTTCTCTTTTTAAAACTACATGTATTGTCTGTATCAGAATAAAAATATCCATAAAAAATGATATATGCTCTACATAATATACATCATAATCAAACTTTTTATTCCAAGAGATAGCATTTCTCCCTTTTATCTGTGCCAATCCTGTCAATCCAGGCTTCACTTCATGCCGTCTTTGCTGGTGTTTGTTGTATAATGGCAAATAACTCACCAACAAAGGTCTTGGTCCTATCAGTGACATATCTCCTTTCAATACAAGAAACATCTCCGGTAATTCATCAAGACTTGTAGCTCTCAGCCACTTTCCAAACTTTGTAAGTCTCTCCTCATCTGGCAGAAGATTTCCCTTTTCATCTCTCTCATCTGTCATAGTGCGAAACTTCACCATATCAAATATTTTTCCATTCAATCCTGGTCGTTTCTGCTTAAATAAAACAGACCCCCCAAGCTTGATTTTTACAAGTATCGCAATTCCTATATACAACCAAAAAAACATGAAAATAAACGTGAGAGAAATCCAAACATCCAAATACCTTTTTATATATTTCTCATAAATTCCCTGTTTATGTAAGTTTCTTTTCATAAAATCACCTTTAATCTCCATATAAACATTTCTATCGGATAGCATTTTTCTAATATTACTTAAAAATACATCTTAAATTATCTAATTAAAACATGCCCTGACAACTTCAATAACCCTGTCCTGCTGCTCTTTTGTCATCTTATTATCACTTGGCAGGCAGAGTCCTCTCTCAAATAAATCTTCATCCACAGCCTTGCATTCTTCTGCTGTGACAAAATCACAATCTTTAAAGATTGGCTGCATATGCATTGGTTTCCAAAGTGGTCTTCCCTCTGCATTGATTGCCTTTAAGTGGTCTAGAATTTCCATTGGACAGGTTTTTCCCACCTCAGGAATAAAGGCATACTCTTCATCGGTGCGCACCTGTGTACACATTGCATCTTTGTTTATTGTCATGCAGGACAGCCAGTAGTTTGGCACTGATTTTTTGGCATCAAACGGATTCATTTTTACCGGCAAATCTCGAAATGCCTCTTTATAACGATTATATATTTGCTTTTTCTGCTCTATATGTTCCTGTAAATGTGGAAGTTGTCCTCTCACAATTCCTGCTATCACATTGCTCATGCGGTAATTGTATCCAAGTTCCTTGTGCTGATACCACGCAGACGGCTCTCTTGACTGGGTAGACCATTTCTTTGCCTTATCTGCCGAATCAAGATGCTTTGTAAGCACCATTCCTCCTGTAGAACCTGTTATGATTTTATTGCCATTAAATGAAATAACACTATATGTACCAAAAGAACCTGTCTGTTTTTCGCGGTAAGTTGCTCCAAAGGACTCTGCTGCATCTTCCACAACTTTTACATTATGTTTTTTGCAGACAGCCATTAACTCATCCATCTTCGCCGGCGTTCCATATAAGTGAACCAATACGACTGTCTTTACATCCGGATATTTTTCAAATGCCTTTTCTAGCGCTTCTGGAGACATATTCCAAGTGTCCTTTTCACTGTCTATAAATACCGGAACCGCTCCTTCATAGACAACCGGATTGACCGTTGCTGCAAATGTCAAATCGCTGCAAAATACTCGTACTCCCCTTTTGGCATCTGCCAGTTTCATTGCCATGTGTAGTGCTGCTGTTCCGGATGAAAGACAGACGCCCTGTTTCATACCTATCATCTCAGCTACGCTATTCTCTAATTCATTGATATTTTCTCCGACTGTACTCATCCAATTGCTGTCATATGCCTGTCTGACATAATCCATCTCTTCTCCGTGCATCGTTGGAGAGCTGAGCCATGCTCTTGATTCTAGTGGTTCTATATTTCCTTTGTACATATTTATCATCCCTTTCCTGCTGTCCTAATAATACTGTCACTGTACAACTTACTTTGCTCTTTTTGTATAATTCATATTAAAAATGCTTATTCGTCATAATGTGTGTCATAATTATAAGTCGCAACTATTTTCTTCACATATTTCTTAATCTCTTTGTCATCCTGCTCACAGGCTGTCTTTAATTTCTCTAATTCCTGTCTTAATTTATCTTCATCAAACTCCAGCGGTCTTCCAATATGAATGAGCGAATTTTTCGTATCTTGTAATCCTTCCTCGCTCATCAAGAGTTCTTCATATAGTTTTTCTCCCGGTCTGAGTCCTGTAAATTTAATCTCAATCTCATCTTCTGTGTAACCGGACAGTCGAATCAAATTCTTTGCCAAATCAAGTATTTTTACCGGTTCACCCATATCTAATACAAAAATCTCTCCACCCTTTGCATAAACTCCAGCCTGTAACACAAGCGAAACGGCCTCTGGTATCGTCATAAAATAGCGGATAATTTTGGGGTCTGTCACCGTTACCGGACCGCCTTCTTTTATCTGTCTCTTAAACAAAGGAATCACACTTCCATTACTTCCGAGAACATTTCCAAACCGGACAGCCACAAAATTTGTATCCGGATAATCTTTGTTTAACATCTGGATAATCATCTCACAAATTCTCTTAGATGCTCCCATAATATTTGTTGGGTTTACAGCTTTGTCTGTGGAAATCAGTACAAATTTTTTCGTCTTATACTTTGCAGCAGCAAGTGCTGTCTTATAAGTTCCAAATACATTATTCTTAATCGCCTCATTTGGACTCGCCTCCATCAGTGGCACATGTTTATGTGCTGCTGCGTGATAAACAATGTCTGGTCTGTATTTTGCAAAAATCTGATTCATCCTGTGTGTATTTCGAACCGATGCAATTAACACGACTAAATCCAACTCAGAATATTTTTTGATGAGTTCCTGCTGAATGTCATAGGCATTATTTTCATAAATATCTACAATTACCAGTTGTTTTGGATTATGTCCTGCAATCTGTCTGCAAAGCTCACTTCCGATAGAGCCTCCGCCTCCAGTAACAAGAACGGTTTTGTTTTTTACATATCCCATAATCTCATCTAAATCAACTTTTATCTGCTCTCTTCCAAGCAAGTCCTCGATTTCAACATTTTTGATGTCATTTACTGTGACATTTCCATTTACAAGCTGATAGATTCCCGGAATTTTTTTTAATTTACAGCCTGTCTGTGCGCAAATATTCAAAATATCTCTAATTACTTTATTATCTGCTGAAGGCATTGCAACAATAATTCGCTCAATTCGGTATTCCTCTGCAAGCCGCACAATATCGTTTCTGTCACCTGCAATCTTTACTCCTGACAAATATCTTCCATGTTTTCGTTTGTCGTCATCAATAAAGCAAATTACATTATAATGAGTGTATGCTGACGTATTAATTTCTTTTAACAGCATCGCTCCTGCCTGACCAGCTCCTATAATCATGGTTCTCGCTTTTTTGTCACTTTTTTCAAATGAACGATGTCTGACCGACCTCAACAGTCGATAACCAAATCGTGTTCCGATTGTTGCAATTAACAACATAGAAGAGCACATAAATGGATGACTTCTTGGAACCTGATATTCAAAAAAGAGAATCTGTATAATTTCTATCAGAAAATACATCATACATGCCAGAATGATATTTACCATCTCCGTCACACTGGCATATTTCCAAATGCTTGAATATAATTTAAAAAACAAAAATAGCAGCAATATAATCATAATATTGGCGGGTGTATATTTTACCATAGAGTTTAAAAATTTCTTATCAATGTCATTGAAACGAAATTCATATCTCATATAGATTGCAAAAAAAGAGCAAAAAATATACATCACAATGTCCGTCAAAACCAGACATATCGCCCTTATTTTATACTGTTTACTGTTTATCAATTCTCTCATGTTCTAGTACCCTATCAACGTCAATTTTCTTTACATAATGACCTTCTCTTTTATCTTCCGGCGGTGGGGTCATATAATATTTTCCGTACAAATTTTCCAAATAAATCTCTGGTTTTCCCGGTGCGTACAATTTTACACCTGCAAATTTTTTTACACTACACGGAACAAATACATCTTTTGACACAATCTCACCCAGATAATGTTTACTGCCAGTGGCACTTGTCACATAATTCGTCTTTCGGTGCCCTTGTACAGCCTTGTCCACTTTGTCATACCATTTTTCATAATTGCGATAAGAAAATACAGTCCCGACAAATGCCCTCATCTTCATAATAAAACTTCCTCGTAGTGAGATCTGGATTGCATCTTTATAAATTTTATCTTCAAAGGACTGTCCCCTCACACACTCCGCAATAAACATCAATCCGTTGCAATACAATCCTTTTATTATTCGCAACATCACATGATTGCTCACATAATCGATTGGAAATATATCAATTTTAATCATTGGCGGCAATGTATCATCTGCTGACAATAATGTCGTGTCTTTGCGATACAACTGCATAAATCTGACATACGTTGTTCCATCTCCATTGGGAACACTCATTCTATATTTATCTCCAAGTTCTTTTTCAAAAATCCGCTTGAATTTCTCATAATCTTTTCTCATCATGGCAAAATCCATGTCATCATCCCACGGAATAAAACCTCCATGTCGAACAGCTCCCAACAGACTTCCACCTTGCAAAATTAATTTTAAATGATGTTTTCTGCACACCTCATGTATTTCCTGCGCACATACAAGCATTGCCTGCTGCAATTTCAGAAGTTCCTCACCTTCTAACATCTTCAGTCCTGATTTTTTCAGACTGTCATTTACCATTGTCTTATATCCCATACCCAATACCTTTTCATCTTACCTTATAATGAGCTTTTGAAATCCCAGTACACTCATTATTTACTTATCCTACAAAAAAATCTACTGTTTTTCTAATTCCTTCTTCTAATGATACTTCTGGCACAAACCCCTCCTGGTATAACTTCTCCAGATTTAGTCTTGTCCTGCCAATTTTACTGTATGCCATATCTTTCTTTTCCGGAATGTCAAATACCACTTTTTCACTTCTTCCATTATATAATTTTGTCATCAGACTTGCAAGTTTTCTAACCTGAATTGGCTCTGTTTCGTTGGCAATATTATAAACTGTATTCTGTCCATTTCTCATAACTGTAAAAATTGCTGCCACTGCATCACTGAGATAGCAGAACGCCCTCTCCATCGCTCCGTCACTCTTCAATACAATATTGCGCTGATTCACAACATCAGAAATGAGGTCTGACATGATTCTGCCATCGTTTAAAATATTCATCCCCGGACCATAGACATGCGCAATTCTTCCAATCACATAATTGATGTCAAACTGTCTCTGATAACTCACAAGCAGATTCTCTGCCATTTTCTTACTTTCTGGATAGCAGGCCCTTGCCTCCAAGCAGTCCATTACCCCCATATCGTCCTCTGAAATTGTTTCTTTGTCTAATTTTCCATACACTTCTCTGGTTGATGCAAAAAATACTTTTTTCGTCCCATTCTTTTTCGCAAAATCAAGAACATTCATTGTTCCAACTGTATTTGCACGAATAATTCCCATCGGATTTTCCCGAATATTTTTTGGATTTGCATTTCCTGCCATATGAAAAATATAATCTATCTTTTCATCTGTCTCAAATTTATCGCAGACATCACTGACTACATAATGAAAATATCCTTTTTCTTCAATATCATCATATTTTCCATCTGCTTTACTCTGATTTCTGACAAGCGCATAAATGCCAACAGAAATTCCCTGCTCATTCAAATACGCAAGAAAGCGCACTATATAAAAAGAAAGCATGCCAAAAGCTCCTGTGACAAGGACATTCTTGTCACGAAACATCTCATAATCTGGACATGCTTTGTATATGCGTTTCATATCTTCTTCTAATATCTTGTTTTGTTTTTGATTCATCGTTTACCATCCCTCTATTAAAAAAACGTCTATCTTATTCCACCACACAGCTCAGGTGATATATGCTTGCGGAGCGGACATTTCACAGTCCGTGGAACAAACATATATCCACTGAGCGTAATACTCCCTCACACCTTTTTCTGTCTTGATTTGTAAAGTGCCGTAAACATATAGTAATCATCCGGAGTTGTAATCTTAATATTATCATAACCGCCCATCACAACAGAGAGTGGTCGATGATACATACTCATCAGAGTACAAGAATCAATCGCATCTGTCACTCCTTCATAAATTGCAAGGCGCTGAATCTTTAAAATATCTTCCAGATAAAAGCTCTGTGGTGCCTTTGCAATTTTGGAATGTGCACGACTTGGTATCTGTTTTACCTCTCCCGCATCATCCACAAGAACAAAAGTCTCTTTTGCCTCAGATGAGGTAATGGCAGAACCATGCTGCTTTACATTTTCAATATTTCTCAAAATTAAATCCTCATCAATAACTGGCCTTACCCCATCGTGAATTAACACAATTGCTTTTTTATCTTTTCCAGCTATTTTTTCAGCAGCTTCCAAACCATGAAAAATAGACATCTGACCTGTCTCTCCTCCCGGCACAATATCCTTAATTTTTGAGAGATGATACTTTTCTTTTAAGTTTTTCATATGTGGAATCCAGTCTTCAATACACGACACTACAATTGCATCAATTTCGGAAGTATTCTGAAAAATCTCTATTGTATGTACAATAATCGGTTTTCCACACACTTCCAAAAACTGTTTTGGAGTCTTGTCACTTGTATTCATTCTAGTTCCCATTCCACCAGCGAAAATCACTGCAATATTCATCTTATATCCTCTTTCCTGACGACCACTTACACGGTTCCCATGATTACCTTAATGCAAAACATCAGTCTGCTTTCCTGTAATTTTTTTCGAATCTCTCTATTTCGAAGTAACAATATTTTCCTTGTCACAGAATCACTCATTGCAAAATCCATAAGTATTTTTTCTTTTACTAAATTCATGTTTTGGCTTCGAGCAGTATTCAACAAATCTCTCGCAAGCAATCTTCTCGTACTCTCAATTTTTTGATTTCTTCTTGTCTTTAAAAAAGCCATTATTCTTTGTGCTATATTTTGATTGACTACACCAACCACATTGTCTCCATGTTGCCGATATAAAATATGTGGTATTTCGTCATAAATAAACACTCCAAACGCATTTGCAAATGCCAACGTCCACGAATCATGTATTCGAATTTGTAAATATTTTCTTGATGGAAAATTTATTTTTTTAGACATCTCCACTCTCAATTTGCGATTCATAACCATTGTGCATCCAGATATTCTACATGACATAATCGAATTTACAAAATCACAGGGCGGTTTCTGTTTATATCGAATCCCCACAGGCTCCCCATTTTCATTAGCAATCATCTGATTCGAACCATACAGTGCCGGTTCCTCCTGTGTCTCTAGCATCCTCACCGCACAAATCAGCTTGTCGTCCATCCAGATGTCATCCTGATCTGCAAACGCGTAATAATCTGCCTCTATATTTGCACATAGGAGTTTCATAAATGAAACTCCTATGCCTAGATTTTTTCCATATTTAATTATAATATTTTTATTATTTCTGTATTCTTTAAGAATCTTTTTTGTTCCATCTGTTGAACCATCATCTCGAATCACAAGCTGTATATCTACCTCGCTCTGGTTCAAAATGGAATCAATCTGTTCTCTCAGATACTTCTCTCCATTATAAGTGCTCATAAGCACTGCAACGGATGGTATTCTATCACTCATATCTATGCCTTATATCTATTATTTTCTTATTATACTGTGTTTTAAATATCAACTCTCACCTGCGAGTACCAATTCCCGATTAATACTCAATTTCTTTCAAATATCTCGCCAGTGCATCCTGCCATGTAGGAAGTGGAGTAAATCCGTTCTTCACAAGTTTGCTCTTATCAAGTCTTGAGTTGAATGGTCTTGCAGCCTTTGATAAGCCATACTCTTCTGTTGTCACTGGTGCAACCTCTGTTGTGTAGCCAGCCTGTTTGTAAATTTCACAAGTAAAATCATACCATGAAATATAACCGCCCTCGTTTGTTGCATGATAATAACCATATTTGTCTGTCTCAATCATATCTACAAGCAATCTTGCAAGGTCATAGGTATAAGTAGGTGTTCCAATTTGGTCGCACACAACAGTTACTTTGTCGTGTGTCTTTCCGACATTCAACATTGTCTTGATGAAGTTCTTTCCATTTACACCAAATACCCATGCAATTCTCACGATGAAATATTTGTCTAATGTATTCGATACTGCAAGTTCTCCGCCGAGTTTTGTCTCACCGTATACATTCATAGGTTTGTAATCTTTACAGTCTGGATCCCAGGGTTCTGTACCCTGACCATCAAATACATAATCGGTACTGATGTACATCATCTTGCTGTCGATTTTTTTGCAGGCATCTGCGATGTTCTGTGTTCCGTCAACGTTGACTGCCTTTACAAGTGCTACTTTATCATCATCTTCCGCCATATCTACTGCTGTCCATGCTGCACAGTGAACAACTGCATCTGGTTTTACAGATTCAATTATATTGTTTACAGCCTCTTTGTCTGTGATGTCCATAGAAACATATTCCATATTTTTTGTCACTTCATCGTTTACAATGCCATTGTACTCTGGTGCAACATCACTTCCCACAATCTCATAATTTCTCTTTGCAAGCTCATTTACTACATCATATCCTAACTGTCCTGCAACACCTGTTACTAAAACTTTCATTTTCTACCTCCATGCTATAATATGTAATGCCCCTTCACTATCGCTCTTGGGCAGATTAAATAATGTTTCTCTTATAATATAATGTCAGGGGCAAAGTTTCTGCCCCTGACGAAAATTTTTGTTTTTCATACTCTGTGTTTCTGAAACTCATAAACTTATTATAACCATCCAGAAACATTTTCTCAACCATTTCTATTCATAATTTGCCAACTATTCGGAACAAATTGATGTGAACTACCCATCATCTAAAGCTAATGTGATTGCGGTAGCATCATTTCAATAAAGCAATAATTCAAAATCCACTTCTCCGCTCGCTTACTCACTGTCGAATGTAAAAAACAAGATTCAAATAGATTTTGAACACCGAACTTGCTCATAAGAACAACAGTCTGTAACTAATATGAGCCACTTCTGAATAAAACGACCTTAATTGTCTTTAATAAAATTTTAATGTCATATGCGACACTACAATTATTGATATATTCGGTATCGAGTTTTACGACCTCTTCAAAATCTGTAATATCACTTCGTCCACTTACCTGCCACAAGCCGGTAAGTCCCGGTTTGATTGCCATTCTCTTTCTGTGGTGGAATTTATATTTTCCCCACTCATCAAGTGTTGGCGGTCTTGTTCCGACAAGACTCATATCACCTTTTAACACATTGAAAAACTGTGGAAACTCATCAAGCGATGTATTTCGGATGAAATTGCCAATACCTTTTCCATTCTCTCCACCAATGATTCGCGGATCATTCTCAAGTTTGAACATCATTCCATCTTTAATCTTGTTCTTAGCCATCAGCTCTTTCTTTCTCTCCTCCGCATCAAGATACATGCTGCGGAATTTGTAAATCTGGAACTTTTTACCATTTCGTCCCACTCTCCACTGTTTGAAAATAACTGGTCCCGGAGACTTGATAAAAATTGCAGGAGCAACAAAAATAAAAATCAGAACTGTGGCAATCATTCCCACAAGACCTCCAAGAATATCCATTGCTCTCTTAATTACCATCTGTCTCACTGTGATAATTTTAACACTGTAAGTTAAAACACTGTAATCTCCAATGGTCTGTACAAATTTTACACCATCTTTTGTACTTCTGAGCTCTTTTGCAAGAAATTTATGAACTGTAATACCCATTGTGCTACAGTCTTCAATAAGCTGTACTTCTAAGTCTTTTTCTTTCTCTTCAAGATAAATAAGAACCTCATCTACCCAGTTTCTGCACAAATAATCTTCTACATCTTCACCGTTTGCAATAACGTTGATATTCTGAACTTTCTGTCCTTTCATATCTTTATCAATGACTGCAATTCCACTGATAACATAATTACCACTGGCTCCATCATTTCCCGAAACAGACTCTATCACCTTGTTTACTCTGTCTGCAGTTGTGATTACAATAAAAGAAGTTGGTTTCTTGTCTCTGTCATCTAAAATATTGTTTACCACTTTTTTCCAGATATTTCTAAACAAGAAAGTCACGATAATCGCAATCTCCCACGTCATGACATAGACAATTCTGGAATATGTATCTGCATTTTTTGTGAGATACAAATATACAATCAACAATACGGTGATATATGTGATTCGCTTAAAAACACACCAAAATTCCTCGTACTGATTTCTTTTTAAAATATTCGAATAGCTCTGAAAAAAGATACATTCAATAACACTGAGTATCATTAATGCGATAACAACATTTGCATATACTGCCGGCACATTTAAATCATCAAAGCCATGTCTGATGAGATATGCTGCAATAAATGAAATTTCCAGCGCAACAATATCCAACACTAAAAAATCAAATCTTTTTATCCAGCTTGGTATTTTTTCTCTATACATACTCTTTATTTCCCTAATTAGTTATTACATGAACAATAAGTTCTACTGTATCTGATGGCACTCTGTTTTCATTTGTTACCAGATATGACAATTTATAATCACCAGCCGTATTGGTATCTATATCTCCACTAATGATGATTCTTCTTGAAATATCTCCGGATGCATCATATGTCTCAGACACAGCTTCTAAGGCATTAAATGTCTCTCCTACATGAATTGTCATCTCCGTTTGTTTCAATCTGATAAGTGGTTTTCCCTGAGCATCAGCACTTGCTTTTTCCTCATCTGTAATTGGTGCAGTCGCTGCTGGTGTTGGTGTTTCTCCCTGAGGTGCCTCTCCCTGAGGAGTCTCCTGTGGCTGTTCTCCTGCTGGTGTTTCTGGATTCTCCGTTGGCGCTGTAGTCTGTTCTTCAGCAGGTGGCTGTGAGCCATCCCCCGGATTATATGCTACCTCTCTATATTGTTTCGCAATTGTGACATTATTGTGTTTGTCCTTCGCAGCATATCTGACCTTAATTACATTTCCTTTTATAATTGTACTCTCAACCATCAAACTGCTAGAAACATCTCCGTCTCTCTTATCATATGCAGATACACCCTGTAATAAAACAGATTCATCCTGACCTGCTGTATATGACAATTTGATAGCATCATCGACCGTAATCACCGGACCTGTTTTATCAGAAGTTGCAATTGCAATCATACTGACTAACAGTAATGCGCCGATGACTATCGATATAATCACTACTTCTATTTTGTTTATCATGCGTGTCTCTCCTAGCCTTTCCCCATAAGTTTCTTTGCGCTAACTATTTGATTCCGTGTTGCCATAGTTACCATATTCTCCATACTGGCCATAATATTTTCCGTAGTATTTACCATAATACTTGCCGTAATAGCCACCCTTGCCCATCTCAACTTTATTGAGTACAGCGCCAATAATCTTACAATTCGATTTCTCAATCTGTGCCTTTGTTCTCTGCACTGCTTTATAACTTACAGTTCCGCTGGATACAACAATAATAGCACCATCACATTCCTTTGCTACAACAGCGGCATCAATAACACTTCCAACTGGTGGTGTATCAATAATAACATAATCGTAAGACTCTCTGAGCTGTTTAATCAGATTCTTAAAATATTTATTTCCAAGAAGCTCTGATGGATTTGGAGGAACTGGTCCTGAAAATACAACATGAAGATTCTCTACATTTGTTGCATATACAACTTCATCAAACGGATTGACTCCTGACAGATAGTGAGTAAGACCTTTTACAGCCTTATTAATTTTATATCTACCAACAAGCACTGACTTACGAAGATCGGTATCAAGGAAAATTACCTTTTTACCCGCATCTGCCATAGAAACTGCCAGATTAAAAGAAACGCTTGATTTTCCCTCATTTGGAACTGTACTTGTAAACGCAATAACTTTCATGTCTTTTCCACAGAACTGTATATTTGTTCTTAATCTTTTATAAGATTCACTGGAAGCATTATCTAATTTTTTTAATTTATCAATATTAATATTTAACATCTCTTACTCCTTTTTTGATATGACTGGTTTACAACTACTTCTTTGAACTTTTCTTCTTTGCAGGTTCCTCTGTCTTAGGAATCACACCCAAAACGCTTAATCCAAGATAATTTTCAACATCATCCTGAGTCTTAATTGAATCATCTAAAAGGAATCGAACAATGATGATAATAACTGCAATTAAAAATCCTAATAAAAATCCGATAACAAGATTTAATTTCATGTTAGGTCCTGTTGGACTTGTTGGAAGATTTGCTCCATCTTCTCCATCAATATTTTCAACAGACTCTACACCTGTAACCTTTACAATCTGTACTTTTGCTGCTTCTCTCACAGAATCAGCAATACTCTTTGCCATAAATGGCTCTGTGTCAATAACTGAAATTGTCAAAATACGAGTATCTTCTGGAGTTGTTACAGAAATCTTTGATGACAATGCACCTTCACTGAGATTCAGATTGAGTTCTTCAATAACCTGTTTTAAAACCTGTGAACTCTTACATAACATAATATAATCCTTTGTCAGATACGTACTTGACTGCAAATCGCTGACATTTAACTGAGAGGAATTTGCATCCTTTGAAGCTGTATTTCTTACATATACCTGTGTTCTTGATGTATATGTCGGTTCAATCATAAACTTTGTATAGACAAATGCTACCACTGCTCCCAATACTGCGGCAATCGCAATTACAATCGCTTTACTAAGTAAGATGCTAAAAATTTGCCTAAGATCAATTTCAATTTCATCATTTTTAACATTGTTATTTGTTTCCATCTTTTCCTATCTCTCCTTTTGTAATATTATTTGTTACTATTCATATATATCTTCATTTTTAAGCACTTTAAGTGCATTATATTTAAATAAAGCATTAACTGTTTCTTCGTCTGTCTTTTTTAAAAGATATTCAATTCCAACATCAGCTTCCGGTGATCTTCTGCCGTCACTATGAGCATCTGTTCCAATAAAATGGACAAGATTCTTTTTGATAAGTTTCAATATTTTTCGCCTCATACGATGACCACTTCTTCCCGCAAGCGTAGAAACATTTGTCTGAATATATACTCCCATGTCCACAAAACGTTCTACATAATGATACGATTTCATTACATTTTCATATCTCTCTACATGTGCCAGAATCGGAGTATAACCTCCATTTACAATTTCATACAGGCTCTTTTCTATATATTCCAGCGTATCATTGGGAGAAAATTCAACCAGAACATAATCAGATTCTGCAAGTGTGAATATGCTTCCGTCATTCAAACTATCTACCACTCCAAAACTGTAATATATCTCATTTCCCAAATACAAATGAAAATCCGGAAATCTCTGTGTCGCATATTGCTTGACTTTATCATAATATTTCAGTATTTTTTCCTGATTATTTTCGTATTTTCCAACCTCATAGTGAGGTGTTGCAATCATGGTACGTATACCATTTTCATATGCGATTTTAATCATTCGCAATGCCTGAGAGGTCGTTCTTGCTCCATCATCTACATGTGGAATGATATGACAATGCATATCAATATAACCTTTTTTTACTTCATAAAGCTCCTCGCTCGTCATAGTACTCCTCCATTATATACAATTCAAAATTATATCATAGGAAAATGAATTTTCAAGTTTTTTTTGAAATTTGGTAGATATATACAATAAGATTAAAAAAAATACATCAACCTTTCAACAATAAAAACAGTTATACACGCCGCAAGCGCCGTAGCCAGCAAACCTTTTCTTTTATATGCCACAAAAACTGCTACAACAAATCCCGCAATCCCAGAATATATATTAGCTGTTGCATAGAGAATTGCCGGAAATGTCATCGTTCCAAGACATGCATATGGAACATAATAAAGAAATGATTTGATATATTTATTTTTAATTTCCTTTTTCCATAACACCAATGGTAATGCTCGAATTAAATAAGTCACCAAAGCCATTACTACTATATAAGTATATACATGTTTCATGATTTCTCATCCTCCACCGGTCTGATTACTGACATAATACCCGCTGCCACAACTGTCGCAATAATGATTACGAATCCACTTGTAATCTTTCCTGTCATTTTTGCAATATTTGAAATAATCACGATTCCTTTGTCAGATAACATCGGAACATATTTAAAAATACTGCTGATTGCCATTGCTATCAGTATCGAATATAGTACATATTTATCATCCCTTGCCGGCGGAATAATAATTGCAATAAACATTCCGTAAATTGCCACCGCAAGTGCTGTAAGTAACATCTGCGGAAGTAATGTACCTGATACAGTTCCTGCTATCGTTCCAAGTGTCCATCCCGGAACAGCAACTGCAATTGCTCCATAATTATAATAAGGACTCAGCGTTCCCGGCCTCGATGCACTGATGCCAAAAATTTCATCTGTCACACCATAAGCCATTGCCAAACGATGAATATCCTTTGTATTTTTATCTATTTTTTGTGACAGTGCAAAGGACATCAGACTATATCTCAGATTGATAATCACCTGTGTCATAATTAATTCAAAATAGCTGCCCGCAGCTGCAATTACTTCAAGACCTGCAAACTGTCCTGCACTTGTCACATTCAGCAAAGACAATAGCCCTGCCGTAAATGCGTTCATTCCATATCTCGCTGCTGCAATTCCAAATGTAAATGACACTGCAAAATATCCCAGTGCAATTGGTATACCATGCTTTACTCCACACTTGAATTCCTGTATTGGTTTTGCTTTCTCTGTCGGTTTCATTTTTCTCTCCAAGTTCTGCACATTTTGTAACAATTCAAAAAGTTTTCGTCAAACCGAATAATTTCAGTAAAGTCATGACCTCGCAAACAGGCTTGACATTCACAAGCTTCATTAAACTCGACCCGCTTCTGAATTGCCACACATTTTTAATGCGACACAAGATATTCTCATGTCGCATTTCTAAGCTAGTTATTGTATCCGTTTGGATTATTCTTCTGCCAGTTCCATGTGTCTCTGCACATCTCCTCAATCGTTCTGTTCGCTTCCCATCCAAGAACTTCTTTCGCCTTGTCTGCGTTTGCCCAGAATTCAGGTAAGTCTCCTGCTCTCTTCTCACCAAACTCATACTTAATCTCAATTCCATTTGCATTTTCAAACGCATGTACAATTTCCAAAACACTAAATGGATTTCCTGTTCCGAGATTAAATACTTCAACACCCTTATGCTGGTCTGCATAGAGAACTGCTTTTAAATGTCCATTTGCAAGATCCATTACGTGAATATAATCTCTTCTGCATGTACCGTCTTTTGTCTCATAATCATTTCCAAAAATTGTGAGGTGATCTCTTCTTCCAACAGCAACCTGTGCGATATATGGCATTAAATTGTTTGGAATACCCTGTGGGTCCTCTCCAATTCTTCCTGACTCGTGAGCTCCGATTGGATTGAAGTATCTTAAAAGTACAACCGACAACTCGCTGTCTGCCTTTGCTGCATCTTCTAAAATCTGCTCCATCATATACTTTGTCCATCCATACGGATTTGAACAACTCAGTCTCCTCATTGTTTCCACATATGGAATATCATTTTCTTCTCCATATACAGTTGCAGAAGAAGAGAATACAAAATTCTTAATTCCAAGTTCTTCCATACACTCCAACAGTGTGATTGTTGTGTCGATATTGTTTCTATAATATTTCAATGGGAGCTGTACAGATTCTCCAACTGCCTTTAATCCGGCAAAATGAATTACGCAGTCCGGCTTTGTCTGCTTCATAATCTCAAAAACTTTTTCCTTATCCTTAATGTCAGCCTCAAAAGCCTCTACTTTTTTACCTGTAATCTCCTCAATTCTCTCAATTGCTACAGGCGAACTGTTGCAATAATTGTCGACAATTACAACTTCCAGCCCTGCATTTAGTAATTCTACTGCTGTATGGCTTCCAATGTAGCCTGCACCACCTGCTAATAAAATTTTCATTTTTTTCTCCTGCCTCTCAATAGTTACAATATTTTATTTTACCCAGTTTTTGAGTTAAAATACTGAAATGGTATTCTAACAAAACTCTCTTTTCTGATAATAACATATTGCTTTCTTTATCGTCAATCCTTGTTTTTAATTCCAGTCATTGTCATCATCATCGTCACTATCTGGCTCGGACACCATATATTCACGACCAGATACTCTGTTATTTCTTCTTGCAGTCTCTACCTTATCAGAAAGCAAATCCCTTATCTTATCCGGTTTCTTTATATTCTTGATTTCAAACTCAGGGGTTGTCTTATCTGCTGACTTCACTTTAATCGTTCCAAGTCCGAAAAGTCTCTGTCCAAATGTTTTTTGGAGTGTTAAATCCATAATTCTGTATAAGCGTATTTCCTCTTCTTTTGTACTCAAAAATCCAGTGCAAATCTGAAACTTATCATCATAAAGTTTATATTTCGTAAAAGTCCACGGCAGACCAAATACAATTCTTTTTCTATCCTGCCATAAAAGTGCCATATCGTTCCTTCCTTTCCCATCTACTCTATCTCATTTATTTAGTTTCATCTATCCCGATTTTTCCATAATACACATATAGCCCTGCTCACAAAATGAGTCAAGGCTGTATAATATAATCTCGATTAACCTATCATTTCTTTAATCATTTTTATCACTTCTGCACCAAGTTCATCTGATAACTGGTCTGCGTCCTCTAAAGACTGTCCCTTGATACCATAGTAGAACTTAATCTTAGGTTCTGTACCAGAAGGTCTTACACAAAGCCATGCATCATCTTCAAGGTCATAATACAATACGTTTGACTTTGGAAGTCCTGTCTCTGTGACTTCACCTGTGGCAATATTTGTAATTGTGTTTTTCTTATAATCTCTTGCAGATACAACTTTATATTTGCCAAATTTCTCTGGTGTGTTGTTTCTCAGTGTGTCTAAAACTTCCTGAATCTTTGCAAGTCCCTCAATACCCTTGAGTGTAATTGCCTGAATTCCATCTTTATAGAATCCATATTTCTCATACATAGCAACCATTGCATCCCACAATGTCATATTCTTTGTCTTGTAGTATGCAGCGGCCTCACAGAGTGCCATTGTAGCGACAATCGCATCCTTATCTCTTGCATGAGTTCCAATTAAACAACCATAACTCTCTTCAAATCCGAAGAGGTACTCACCTTTTCCACTATTCTCAAATCCTAAAATCTGCTGTCCGATATATTTGAATCCTGTCAGAACTTCAATTAATTTTACACCATAATATTTTGCAATCGCATCTGCCATATTTGTTGTAACGATTGTCTTAATCAAAGCTCCATCCTCTGGAATTCCTCTTGTCTCTTTTATCTGTTCAATCTCATAGTCAGCAAGAAGACATCCAGACATATTACCTGTAAGTGAAATATAATTTCCTGACTTAGAATCTTTTACATATACTCCAAGTCTGTCTGCATCTGGGTCTGTTGCAAGAACTAAATCTGCATCTTTTTCTTTTGCAAGCTTTAATGCAAGTTCAAATGCCTCTTCTGCCTCCGGATTTGGATAACTTACAGTCGAAAATTCGCTGTCTGGCAATTCCTGCTCTGGAACAACATATACGTTATGAAATCCAATTTCTTTTAAAATTCTTCTTGCAGGAATATTTCCAGTTCCATGAAGTGGTGTATATACAATCTTGATTTCATCTCTCATTGCATCGATGCAATCCTGACGTTTTACCTGTTTCTTCAGAGCCTCCATGTATTTATCATCAATATCTGCTCCAATTACTGTGTATAATCCATTGCTCTTAGCTTCTTCTTTATCCATTGTCTTAAGAGATGCAAAATCATTTACTGCCTTTACCTCTGCCATAATTCCTGTATCATGAGGTGGAGTAATCTGTGCACCATCTTCCCAATATACTTTATATCCATTATATTCTGCTGGGTTGTGACTTGCTGTAATATTAATACCTGCGATACATCCAAGCTCTCTCACAGCAAATGAAAGTTCTGGAGTTGGTCTTAAACTTTCAAATACATATGCCTTAATACCATTGGCATTTAAACAAAGAGCTGCCACATCTGCAAACTCTGGTGACATTCTTCTTGAATCGTATGCAATTGCAACACCTTTATCTGCGCCACCAACTTTTAAAATATAATTCGCAAGTCCCTGAGTTGCCTTTCGAACAGTATAAACATTCATTCTGTTTACACCAGCACCAATAATACCTCTAAGTCCTGCTGTACCGAACTCTAACTCCTTATAAAATCTTTCTTTGATTTCTTTTTCGTCCTCACTTATGCTCGCCAGTTCTGCCTTTGTTTCATCATCAAAACAAGGGTTTGTCAGCCAATCGTTATAAAGCTCTTTGTAATTCATATCTTTACCTCCAGTATAACTCAACAGATTATATATTCATTCCATATTTAAAAAATCAGAACTATTATATAATATTTCCCTCGTAAAGTCAAAACCTATTTATATGATTTATAAAGGAAATTCTTTTGTTTCTGTCAGCAATTGTCTTTTTCAACTTTTGTACATCTTTATCCGGCAGCCAGTACTTATTACTATTATTATAATGATTCAAAATTTTCCAGTATTTTTCCGGATAAATCAGTTTCATTTTCAAATAGCAAATGTCCTCATCACTCAATTTTCTTATACGATGATATTCCTGAATCATTGTGTGTCCAAGCTTTTCATCCCACTTATATTTCTCCATGATTTTTCTGAAGTAATCATACATATCTTTCATCTGTATGCCTATTTTCGCTTTTTCAAAATTTGTCACAAAAGATTTTCCACCATCTCCCAAAAACAATATATTATGATAATTATAATTTCCATGAATCAAATCATATTCACTAAGTGTATCCGCTATGTACTGTTTCATACCTGATGTCATCATTGATTCCGCTCTGAGAGCATCTTCATAAAACTCATCAAAACTTTTCATCACCAGATATTCAAATTCATTCTTATTATTTTTATCCCTGATGTAATTGCGAATTCTTTTCAACTCCTGATTACGTTTTTGAAATTCCCGAACCAGCGTATCCGCAATATGATTTTTAAAAAAATATTTTTCTAAGACCTCATGTTCTATCTCAGTCTCATGAAACCGCTTGTGAAGTCTTGCAATCAGTCGAACTCCTGCAATAATATCTGTGTGATTCTTTGTATCAAAATCTCTTGCCGGATAAAATGCTCGCACAATATATTTTTTTCCATACACATCTTCTGTCAACAGTTCTCCTTCCCTGTTGCGAAAAATCTTATCTACAAAAATATCATTTCTGTGCTCTGCAAGTCTGTTTAGCAAAAGTTCTTCAAATTCCAAGTGTCTCTCGCTTCCCATGTATTCCCTGACTGTGTAGATTCCCTCTTCACAGTGTACAAGCACAGCTCCTCTGCATCTTCCACTTTTCCTGATTTGTAAATCGTAATTATCCAATAAGGATAGCACTAACTCATCCACTCAGACACCCCTTTACTACTTATTCTATTAGGGTATATTTTATGTGGACTTCCATTCAAATATGTATGACTTTATTATTTCAAAATGAGCTCAAGCAGTTTTTCTCTCTGATTCAGCTCCGGCTGTTCCATCACCATATATAATAGTTTATTCAGTTCCTCTCCAATGGCTGTTCCCCGAAACATTCCTGTCTGAATCAAATCTTTTCCATTGATGCACAATTGTTTGAGCGAAATACACTCACCTTTTTCAATAATGTCCTGATATTCCTCACAAATCTGACAATATCTCTCTGATATATCTGCATTTTTTACTGTCAGATAACCTCTCAAAAATTTCAAATACAGTTCATAAATATCCTGTCCTACCTCATAAATATCTTTTCGGACTTCCGCTCTGTTCTGAGGCAATTTTCTCGTATTCACGGCATTTACAATTCTAGAGCAAATATCAATGGTATGATTGTCAAACTTTAGTGCCTTTAATGCCTCTTGTGTGCGTGTTTTATCCGAATAGATGTACACAGATGCCCATCTCAGGTAGTGATTCTTTTCCATCTGATTCATAATCTCAATCACTTCTGTCAGTTTATCCTGCTCTTTGAGATGATTCGCCTCTGCAAGGACTTCTCTTGTAATTCCCAGATTACATGCCTCTTCTAGCATCTCTGGATGGTCTGACAAAAACATTTTATCTAATTCGGTCTGGATTCTCTCTTTACTGATTTTTTTCAGTGTTGGAGCAAGTTCTGCGGCAGCTTTTTTTGTATCTTCATCAATATCAAATCCTAAATTTGCCGCAAATCTTACCGCTCTGAGTATTCGAAGTGCATCTTCATGGAATCGGTCCATTGGATTTCCTACGCATCTTATTATCTTGCGTTCTAAATCTCCAATGCCATCAAATTCATCTACCAGTCCATCTTTATCATTATATGCCATGGCATTAATTGTAAAATCTCTTCTCTTGAGGTCCTCGACCAGATTTCTTGTAAACAGGACATCTTTCGGGTGTCTGCCGTCTTCATACTCCCCGTCAATTCGATATGTTGTTATCTCATACCCTGTCTTTTCTATCATAACAGTCACTGTTCCATGTTGGATTCCAGTGTCAATTGTTTTGTGAAATATTCGTTTCACATCTTCCGGCAATGCAGATGTCGTAATATCCCAGTCATTTGGTTCTTTATTCAAAATTGCATCACGAACACAACCTCCGACAATATATGCCTCATAGCCATTTTTTTGGAGTATGTTAATAATCATTGCAACATTTTTTGGCATTTTTATTTTCGTCATATTCAATTGCAATTCCCCTTTCTTCCATTTTGTAAACAATTATAACACATTCTTTACCGCTTTTTCAAACAACTAAAAATGGCGCGGTATTAACCGCACCTTTTATAATAATATTAATATTCGGCAATTTGGGGCTATAACATTTTTTCTAAACTTTAAATCTATATCCTACGCCCCAAAGACTGCTTTGCAGTCTGTCAGCTTGCGCTGACCGTCTCTATATGAGCCGATTTGGGCAACTTACCTATACTTTAAATCTATATCCTACTCCCCAAATCGTCTCAATATATTGTGGTTTGGAGGTGGAGTATTCGATTTTTTCTCTGATTTTTTTGATATGGACGGTTACGGTTGCAATCTCTCCAACGGAGTCCATATCCCAAATTTTCTTGAACAGTTCCTCTTTTGAGAATACTTTGTTTGGATGTTCTGCAAGGAATGTCAGCAAATCAAATTCCTTTGTCGTGAGTATCTTTTCTTCTCCATTTAAAAATACTCTTCTTGCATCTTTATCTATCTTCAGTCCGCGAATCTCTACAATCTGATTCTGAGGCTGTCCTGATTTTACAAGTCTTTCATATCTTGCAAGATGTGCATTGACTCTCGCCACAAGTTCACTCGGACTAAATGGCTTTGTGATATAATCATCTGCGCCCAGTCCAAGACCTCTAATTTTATCAATATCATCCTTTTTTGCAGATACCATAAGAACAGGTGTGTCTTTTTTCGCCCTTACCTGTCGACAGATTTCAAATCCATCTACTTCTGGCAGCATAATGTCTAGAATAATCAGATTAAAATCTTCGTTTAAGGCTGTTTCCATTCCAGTATCTCCCGATACTTCTATCTTTACCTCATATCCATCTACTTCCAGATAGTCTTTCTCTAATTCAGCAATCGCTAACTCATCTTCAATAATCAATATTTTCTTGCTCATCTACACTCACACTCTCCTTCTCATAATATTTTCTCAATTCAAAATGTATAATAGTTCCTGTATTTTCCATACTGGAGGCCCAGATTCTTCCACCATGCATTTCAATAATCTTCTTTGCAATCGACAAGCCAATTCCACTGCCGCCTTGTCCGGAATTTCTCGAAGAATCGGTGCGATAAAAACGGTCAAAGATATATGGAAGTTCCTTTTTGCCAATTCCCTTTCCATTGTCCTCAATCTGAACATGAACAAACTGTTCTTCATCACTAATTCGAATGTTGACCGCACCTTTTTTATGTCCGATATATTTTACCGAATTACTGATGATATTGTTAATCACTCTCTTGAGCTGCTCCGGATCTGCAATTACAATCGTATCTTTGTCCGCATAATTA
Source organism: uncultured Eubacteriales bacterium (assembly GCA_900321855.1). GTDB lineage: Bacteria > Bacillota > Clostridia > Lachnospirales > Lachnospiraceae > Bovifimicola. The sequence goes on from ONXS01000010.1 coordinate 25,931, forward strand.
AAGTATGTGAGATTTATATTTTTTGACTCCAGTTCAACAGAAATTTCTTCAACACAATCAGAAAAATATTCATCCACATTGACCTTCTGAAAATTGTAAGTCGCTGTATTGTTGTCAATTTTGGAATACATCGTAAGTTCTCCAATCAGTCGGTCCATATCATTTGCCTTGTTATAAATCGTCTTGATATATTTATCCATTTTTTCAGGAGTATTTGCCACGCCGTCTCTGATTCCTTCAATATATCCTTTAATAGACGTAATCGGAGTTTTCAGGTCATGCGAAATATTACTAATCAGCTCCTTATTTTCTTCATCGTATCGAATCCTATCCTCCGCAGACTGTTTCAAACGAATTCTCATTTCCTCAAAATCATCACACAACTCGCCAAACTCATCATTTGTGGTTCTCTCTAATTTAAAGTCCAAATCTCCAGCCGCAATCTTTTTGGTTGCCTCAGTCAAGGCCTCCAGTGGTTTTGCAATACTCCTCTGTATCCATGCCATCAGTACAACTGATGCAAGAATAATGACTGCAATTACCGCAATCAACATTTCAATAATCATCTTTTTAATCTGCGGCATAACACTGTCCATACAAGTCACAATGTACATTGTAACCGTATAATATCCATCTTTGTCTTTCACATCAGCCACATTAAGGGTAAGCTGCTTGATGAGATACTTGTAATCTCCATAAATATAAGTATTTCCCTTGTAAGAGCCAGGATACAGATATTCTCCATTATAATTAGGCAGATTTTTCGTCAGACTCTTCTCCGTGTTCTCGCAGCCATCATAAATCAGAGTATCATCTCTTTTCACAATCAGAAAAGAAGAACACTTATCAAGCCTTTCATCCAGTCCTCGGATATAATTCAAATCTACAAGCTTTTGAGGATTATCTTTTATATCCTCTTTCACCTCATTGAAAATATTCTCTGTAACCTTACTGTATACTTTTGTCTGGTTTGCAAACATCTCCGAACCAGAATCTTTAATTCCATATTTATTCTGTACACTTCTTGTCTGAAATTTCAGGATTGTGAACAGTGTAAGTAAGAGTAAAGTAATCGGTATAAAAATCAATAAAAGAAATGATATTTTAATCTTTGTCCTAAATTTCATTTATTCGCTCCTAAAAAAATTTCCTAAATCACTTATATCTTATCACAGTCAAAAACAATATACTAATAAAACTTTTGTAAAAAAAAGAGGGGGGTCAGACCCCATAGTTAAAACTAACTGAAGTTAGTTTTAACTACGGGGTCTGACCCCCATTTCTCCATTTCTCACATTATAAATATTTCTTTAAATCATCTACTTTGTCAATCTGCTCCCAAGGAAGATTTAAATCATTTCTTCCAAAGTGTCCATAAGCTGCTGTCTGTTTGTAGATTGGACGTCTCAAATTGAGCATCTCGATAATTCCTGCTGGTCTTAAATCGAAGTTTTCACGAATAATCTCTACTAACTTCTGATCACTCACTTTACCTGTCTCGAATGTATCTACCATGATGGATGTTGGGTGTGCTACACCGATTGCATAAGATAACTGAATTTCACATTTGTCTGCAAGTCCTGCTGCAACAATGTTCTTTGCAACGTATCTTGCTGCGTAAGCTGCAGAACGGTCTACCTTTGTGCAGTCCTTTCCAGAGAAAGCTCCGCCGCCATGTCTTGCATATCCACCGTATGTATCTACGATAATTTTTCTTCCTGTAAGACCACTGTCTCCGTTTGGTCCACCAATAACAAATCTTCCTGTTGGATTGATGAAGAATTTTGTATTCTCATTGACTAATTCTTTTGGAAGAACTGGCTCAAATACATATTTCTTAATATCTTCATGAATCTGCTCCTGAGTAATATCTGCGTCATGCTGTGTTGAGAGAACAACCGCATTTAAATGAACAGGCTTGCCATTCTCATCATACTCTACCGTAACCTGTGTCTTTCCGTCTGGTCTTAAATATGGAAGTGTACCATTTTTACGAACCTCTGTGAGTTTTCTCGCAAGTGCGTGAGCAAGTGCGATTGGGTATGGCATATATTCCTCTGTCTCGTTTGTTGCATATCCAAACATCATACCCTGATCTCCGGCACCAATTGCCTCAATCTCCTCGTCTGTCATCTTGTTCTGTTTTGCCTCAAGAGCCTTGTCAACACCCATCGCAATATCGCTTGACTGCTCATCAAGAGCTACCATAACACCACAAGTATTTCCGTCAAAACCTTTTGCTGTATCATCATAACCAATCTCTAAGATTGTATCTCTCACGATTTTCTGAATATTGATATTTGCCTTTGAAGAAATCTCTCCCATAACAAGTACAAGACCTGTTGTAACTGCTGTCTCACATGCCACACGGCTCTGTGGATCCTGCTCTAATAAAGCATCTAACACTGCGTCTGAAATCTGATCACAGATTTTATCTGGATGTCCCTCTGTAACGGACTCTGATGTAAATAATAATTTTTCCATTGGTTTTTCCTTTCTTTTATTAGTTTTGTGTTCGTGTACGTTTACGCTCCGATTGGTGCAAAGCCGACATCCACCGGATGTCATGCACCATACGAAAGCAAATGGTCGTTTTACGACCGCTTGCTCTCATCTACGAGCTACAAAAAAGTCCACACAATGTGTGGACTTAACAATTCTATGTTCTAAAACGTTAAAATTCCACTTATTGATCGAATTACTACTCGCTCAGGTAAGCACCTTCCATAGTCTGTCTGTATTCTAACGACTAGGGGGGTTGCTGTGGTTTCGCAGATCCCTGTATCTCCACCACTCTGAATAAGAGAATATTGTTGTATGAACTTTTTTACGACTATACATTAACAAAAGGTATTCCTATTGTCAACCTATTTTATAAAATTTTAGCAACTAAAAGATTAGCCTACTTTCAACTTAAATTTCTGAACAGCTTTCTCATCAGCTACTTTTTCAATCTGTGCTCCGAGTCCTCTTAATTTTACTTCAAAGTTCTCGTAACCTCTCTGGATATATACAATGTCATCAACGACTGTAAATCCATTTGCTGCAAGACCTGCAATCACGAGCGCTGCTCCGGCTCTTAAATCAGGGGCATTTACCTCTGCTCCCATGTAGCCCTCAACTCCGTCAATAATTGCTGTATTGCCTTCCACTTTGATATTTGCTCCCATTCTGTTTAATTCAGCAACATATTTAAAGCGGTTCTCAAATATACTTTCAGTAACAATACTTGTTCCCTGAGATACTGCAAGTGCAACAACAATCTGTGGCTGCATATCTGTAGGATAGCCCGGATAAGGCAATGTCTTAACCTGTGTACTTCTGAGTTCATCTGTTCCAATGACACGTACTGCATCATCATATTCCTCAATGGTACATCCAATTTCAAGCAACTTTGCTGTGATTGCCTCTAAATGCTTTGGAATAACATTTTTCACAAGCACATCTCCATGTGTAGCTGCTGCCGCACACATAAATGTTCCAGCCTCAATCTGGTCTGGAATTACAGAATATTCTGTCTTGTGCAACTTCTCTACACCCTTGATACGAATGACATCCGTACCGGCACCTTTGATATTCGCTCCCATGCTGTTTAACATATTGGCAACATCAACGACATGTGGCTCTTTTGCCGCATTTTCAATAATTGTATTTCCTTTTGCAAGTGCTGCCGCAAGCATAACATTGATAGTTGCTCCAACCGAAACAACATCCATGTAGATATGATTTCCAGTTAATTCCTCTGCCTTTGTCTTAATCATACCATGCTCAATCTTTACCTCAGCACCCATTGCCTTAAATCCCTTGATGTGCTGGTCAATTGGTCTTGTTCCAATGTCACATCCACCAGGCAATGCAACTTCTGCCTCATTAAATCTTCCAAGTAATGCACCTAATAA